>JAUYTF010000027.1 GCA_030695285.1 Eubacteriales bacterium
GTCTGTTTTAGTAGTATGATGTCGTATCAGGTTATCATACATCCTACTACCTAAGCTTCCATATCGCATCGTTTTCAAAGAATATATATCTCTTCAGCCTTACCAAAACTCCGGTCAGGAAAGGACACAGGCAGGGATGAGGCTACGAATTCTCGCATCGTTTACAAAGAATATATATCTCTTCAGCCTTACTAAAACTCCGGTCAGGAAAGGACACAGGCAGGGATGAATCTACGAATTCTCGCAATCAATCCAGGATCCGCCACGACGAAACTCGCCGTTTATGAGCGCGGGACGCCGCTGTTTGACGATACGATCGAGCACAACGGCAGCGCGATGATCTACAGCGCAAACCCCTCGGGCGCGCTAGCGTTTCGCATGGAAACGATACTTGCAGCACTTGCGGCGCATGGCGTAGAGATGCAGTCGCTGGATGTTGTCATCGGCCGCGGCGGTATGCTCCGCCCGATTCCCGGCGGCGTGTATGCGGTCAATGCGCGCATGCTCGCGGATTTGGAGTGCAGCAAGTATGGCGAGCATGCTTCCAACATGGGGGCGATGCTTGCGAGCGCTATCGGGAGGACATACGGCATCCCGGCGTATATTGCAGACCCGGTTGTCACCGACGAGTTGTGCGACCTTGCCCGGCTCTCCGGCCATCCGGATATTAGCCGGGCTTCCGTGTTTCACGCGCTGAATCAGAAGGCAAAGGCGCACAGATACTGCGACGAACGCGGGCTAAGATATGACGGGGTGAATCTCATCGTTGCGCACATTGGCGGAGGCGCAACCGTTGGCGCGCATGAAAAAGGGCGCGTGGTTGACGTCAACGACGGCCTGGGCGGAGAAGGCCCCTATAGCGCGCAGCGCTGCGGAGGACTGCCGACAAACGCCACCCTTCGATTGGCGGAGCGGGAGCAGCTCTCAGCTGCATCGCTGCTCAGAAAGCTCAACACAACCGGCGGGTTGATGGGATATCTTGCCACGGACGACGGAAAGGAGATCAGCCGCAGAGCCCGTAGCGGGGACGAAAAAGCGCGCCTTGTCTATGAGGGCATGGCATACCAGACCGCCAAGGAGATCGGAGCGTGCGCCGCTGCGCTCAAGGGCGATGTGCAGGCGATCATCCTCACCGGCGGATTCGCGCGGGACAAGACGTTTACGGACTGGATTATCGAGCGAGTGAAGTTTATCACCGAGATCGTAATCATGCCCGACGAGGACGAACAGCGCGCGCTTTGCGAGGCCGCCCTGCGCGTGTTATCGGGTCAGGAGCAAGCGCTGGAGTATTGAGCACACAAAGGCACGGCGCGGCAGAGAGATGAAGCATGAGCAATCATTTGACCATCATCACAGGCCACTATGGCAGCGGAAAGACGGAGTTTGCCGTAAACCTTGCCTTCCGCCTCGCGCGGGCAGGAGGCGTGGTTTCGCTGGCGGATCTCGACATCGTCAACCCGTATTTCTGCTCGCGGGAGCGCAAAGCGGAGCTCACAGAGCAAGGTATCCGCTTGATCGCGTCCAAAGGCGCAGAATCGGATCTGCCCGCCATCAACCCGGAAGTCTATGCGCTGCTGGAGCGCGGTGTCTGCGGCATTATGGATGTAGGCGGGGACGCGACCGGCGCGCAAGTACTCGGCCGCTTTTCGCAGAAGATCAAAGCCATCGAGCACGAGCTACTATGCGTGGTAAACTTCAACCGTCCGGAAACTGGCACCCCGCACAAAGCTGAGGCATATCTGCGGCAAATCGAGTACAGTTCGCGACTTTTTGTCACCGGGCTGGCGAACAACACACATCTCGATGATCAAACTACCACGCGTGATATATGCCGCGGTGCGGAGCTGATCGAGGAGTTGTCGAAAAGCACGGGCATTCCCGTGAAGTATCACACATTTGAAGAGCGGTTTTTGGAAACTCTGGAGCTGCCGAACGATCAGCTTTTTCCGATGCAGCTGTATATGAAAAAGCCATGGGATTTATAATCTGACGTTTGCGTTAATATAGTTAGAAAATAAAAAAAA
>JAUYTF010000317.1 GCA_030695285.1 Eubacteriales bacterium
CTTCTTTGGATCCGGCAGGGGACCAGCGGAGAGTAGCGATTGTGTGTAGGGATGAATGGGCTTGTTGCAGAGCTCGTAACTTTCAGCAAGCTCCACAAGGCAGCCTAGGTACATCACCCCGATGCGGTCGGAAATATGACGCACCACGGAGAGATCATGCGCAATGAAGAGGTAGGTCAGCCCATGTTCCTTCTGCAGATCTTCGAGCATGTTGATCACCTGCGACTGAATAGAGACATCCAGCGCGCTGATGGGCTCGTCGCAAACGATAAACTCCGGCTCCACCGCCAGCGCGCGGGCAATGCCGATGCGCTGCTGCTGCCCGCCGGAGAACTCGTGCGGAAAGCGGTTGGCGTGCTCAGAGTTGAGGCCGACATCTTCCAGCAGTCTGCTGATGCGCGCGGCGCGCTCCGTTTTGCCGGAGGTGAGTCTATGGATATCCAGCGCTTCGCCAATGATCTCGCCAACCGTCATGCGCGGGTCCAGCGAAGCTGAGGGATCCTGGAAGATGAGCTGCATCTTGCGGCGAAACGGCAGCATTTTGATGTCGATTTTTTTCTCGCTGTCATAGATGGTTTCGCCGTTGTAAACGATCTTTCCGGAGGTTGGTTCATAGAGGCGAAGAATCGTCCTGCCAAGCGTGGTTTTGCCGCAGCCAGACTCGCCGACGATGCCGAGCGTTTCGCCTTGAAAGATATGCAGCGAAACATCCTGGACGGCCTGCACATAACCCTTGCGCAGAAGTCCGGTCTTGACCGGAAAATACTTGCGGAGGTTTTCAATCTCCAGCAGTTTGACGCGTTTTTCTTCCATGTTACTTTGCCTCCTTGCTTTCCGCTCCATGGCGCACATGCAGCCAGCAGGCGGAAAGATGCCCGTTTTCGCCAATCTGCACCAGCGGCGGATCGTTTCGGAGGCAGATCTTCATGCAGTGTTCACAGCGCGGGCCAAAGCTGCAGCCCTTGGGAGGATCGAGCAGGTCCACCGGCGTGCCTTCAATTGGAATCATGCGCGCATGACTCTCGGAATCCAGACGCGGCATGGAGCGAAGCAGTCCGCGTGTATAGGGATGCTGCGGGTTATAGAAGATGTCATTGACCGCGCCCTGTTCCATCACGTGGCCGGCATACATCACCGTCACCTTATCGCAAATCTCAGCGACGACGCCAAGGTTATGCGTGATGAAAACGATGGACATGTCCGTCTTCTTCTGTATATCCTTCATCAGCTCGATGATCTGTGCCTGAATGGTCACATCCAGCGCCGTGGTAGGCTCGTCGGCAATCAGCAGCTTGGGGTCGCAAATCAGCGCCATGGCGATCATCGCGCGCTGGCGCATTCCGCCGGAAAACTCATGGGGATACTGCGCAAACCGCTTATCGGCGTTGTTGATACCGACGAACTCGAGCATTTCGATCGCGCGCGCTTTTGCATCCGCTTTTGAGATATCTTTGTTGTGACAGGTCAGCGCCTCGGACAGCTGATTGCCAATCGTATAAACAGGATTCAAACAGGTCATCGGGTTTTGAAAGATCATGCTGATCTTGTTTCCACGCAGATCCGTCATTTGTTTCGCGTCATAGTTGAGAATATCCTCGCCCTGAAAGAGCACGTTGCCGCCGACCACGCGACCGGGGCTTTGCAGCAGGCCCATGATTGCATAGGCTTCCACGCTCTTGCCGGAGCCCGACTCGCCTACGATGCCCATCACCTCGTTATATCCAAGCGAATAATCGATGCCGTTGACCGCCTTCACCTCTCCAACAGAGGTGAAGAACGAAACCTGCAGATTCTTGACTTCCAGTAATTTTCCGTTCATGCCGTACGCCCTCCTATTTCTTCAGCCGCGGATCCAGCGCATCCCGCATGCCGTCGCCTACGAGATTCAGCGAAAGGACGAGCAGGCTGAGAATGATCGCGGGGAACAGCAACCGGTACGGGTAAACCGTTATGGTATCGATGGCGTCCGAACACATGGAGCCAAGGCTCGCCATCGGCGCGGAGATGCCGAGGCCGAGGAACGAGAGAAACGACTCCAGGAAGATAGCGGACGGTATCTGCAGGCAGGTGGTGACCACCAACTGGCCGATACTGTTGGGGAGAAGATGCTTGCGAATGATGCGGCTATTAGAGGCACCCAGCACCGTCGCTGCCGTGACATACTCCTGCTCCTTGAGCATCAGCACCTGGCCGCGGATGATGCGCGCCATGCCAACCCAATAGAGCAAAGCAAACGTGATGAAAATACTCACGATGCCAACGCCAAGCGTGCTCAGCGCGCGCACCAGAGGAATCGACGAAGTGTCAAACCAGATTTGCAGCGGTGTTTGCAGCACAACCTGAAGCAGCAACACGATCAGCACATCCGGAACCGAATAGATCAACTCGACGATGCGCATCATGACGAAATCCACTTTCCCGCCGATCAAGCCGGAGATGGAGCCGTATATAGCGCCGATGACGAGAACGATGAGGCTTGCGATAACACCGATGAGCAGGGACACGCGCGCACCGTACATCGTGCGGGACATGATATCGCGCCCAGCCGAGTCCGTTCCGAACACATGCGGGAAAATGCTCTTGCTCATCGTGATGATGGTCACGTTCGCGTCGGTCGGTTTTCCATCGATCACCGTGAAGGCTACGGGCGTCTTATCGTAGCTGCCGCCAGCGACAAAGTCATCCTCCTTCACAGTAAAGAGGGGCTCTGCTTCGTCTGCCTGAATCATCAGATACCCGGATCGCATCGTACGGCTCAGCGTGAACTGATACCATTTACCTTGAAAGCGGAATGCGAAGTCGCCTTTTCTCAGCGAGTTAAGCGAGCCCGGCATGAGCGCGGTGGAAAACACAGCATCCGCGTCTTGCAGCGTCTGTTTTGCCATCTGCTCGCTTTCAGAATACTCAAACGGGCCGAGTTTCATCGACCCACGATACTGTTCTTCATAGGAATACGGAATCATATACGGGCCCGCGAACGCAAAGAGCGTCAGCAGAATGACCACCACCAAAGCGACCATGGAAACGCTGTTGTTCTTGAAGCGGCGCACCGCGTCTCTCCAATAAGAAACGCTCTTGTGCGTCTCCACCATGGCTTCCTTTTCCTTGGCCGTTGCGCTCTCAAAATCTGCGCTCGTAAACTCGTTGGCAGAAAGGATTTCGTCAACCTTCGTGTGAAACAGGTTGTATTTTTTCGCTTTCTTTTCCATCGCTACTCGTCTCCCTTCGAAAGGTTGATTCTGGGGTCTACGAGCTTATACGCGATATCGACCAGCAGATTCATAAAAATGATCAGCGCGGCTAGTACGATCGTGGTACCCATGATGATCGGATAGTCGCGGTTTAGGATGCTAGAAATGAAGTATTTTCCAAGTCCGGGGATGCTGAACGTCGTCTCAACGACAAAGCCGCCTGTGATCACATAGGCAGTCAGCGGCCCGAGGTAGGTGATAACCGGAATCAGGGAGTTGCGCAGCGCATGCTTGAAGATGACCGTGCCGGTCTTGAGCCCCTTGGCGCGGGCGGTTCGGATATAGTCCTGATTGATCGCGTCGAGCATGCTCGCGCGCGTGAGCTTGGCAATATAACAGGAAGGATAGAACGCCAGCGCGATTACGGGAAGGATGAATGCGCTTGCCGTTTCAAGACTGCCCGAGCGCACAGGCAGCCACTGCAACTGTACGCCAACGAGCACGAGTAACCCCGTGGCCACGACAAACCCTGGAATCGCGACGCCGATGGTCGTAATCACGCGCAAAGCCCCGTCTACCCCGTTGCCTCTGTTATAGGCCGCAATACATCCAGACGGAATGCCGAGAATAATCGCAAGCAAGAGCGCAAAGGCACCAACCCGAGTGGAAAGCGTTAGTTTGTTTTGATTGAATATGATATCGGCTACGCTGGTGTCCTGCTGCATTTTGAGCGAAACGCCCATGTCGCCGACGAAATAACCCTTAACATAGTTGACAAACTGAACGACCATAGGCTTGTCCAGCCCGTACTTAGCTTCGGCGCGGGCTACCATCTCCGGAGTCGATTTTTCTGTGACAAAAGGACTGCCCGGTACCGCGTTCATCAGAAAGAAAGTGGCGGCGGCAACAACAAGCAGTGTAATCAGCGCCGAGCCAACTCGTTTCAGAATAAAAGATGTCATGTCCACGCTCCTCATTATTGTGCCCGGATAGACGGCGGCTTACGGCCAATACTCGTCATTGCGCCGCCGCTAGCCATGAAACAATCGTTACGGGCGTATGTGCATACACCCGATTCCTACGTATATAGTAACTCAATCATACAATCAAGCTATTATATAATATATAAACATATATGCACGGTTAAAGTCAACATGAAATTCATATCGGCGTAAAATTCTCATGCTGTTTTCCTGCATTTACGCGGTTTTTGAGCATTTATCAAAAGATCGGCATGCGATGACGCACGCGGCGCGCACATCTGCATAAAAATGTATATTTATGCATTCTAAACCCAGAAAATGCACTCGACTCGCAGATTTTTTGCACACAATACCCAAATAGATAGTAGAGACCTAACCAGTATTGACCTTGAGGGTTGCCTTGCGCTTGTGCTTTTTTAAACAAGTCTAGGGCAGCAAGGATTCGTTGGTCATCATCTATGTTTGAGAGTTTTCCGTTCCCATAGTGATAGCACAAACCCAATGTTACTTGAGAATCAGAATGACCCATATGTACTCAAAATAATCCTGAAAACCTTTGACTCCAAGAACTTCACATCTGCGCTCGACTGTTTGCTTCAAAAAAGCTTCATCATAATATGCGAGGTCTATCCCATAAAGGCTTTTCGCAGTTTTTTCAAGATCCAGTAATACATTTCGCATTCGAACTCCATCTCAATTTCCTAGATCATTTCAGTCGGTGAGCGATCACTTCTCAAAATAATGCGCTAGAACGCAAGCTGTCACAAGATGAATGAACAAAACGAAAGCTTTCTTGATGAATTTCGCGACTGTTGATTCTACAAAGTATAGCTCTAACAGCAGATTTGCTAATCAATTATTACCGGATGTGTCACGTAGCAATCATAACACTTTGCACACTAGTTGTAAATTAATCAGCAATGCTCGGATTTCGTCGTTACTACTTATTTTGCGAAACAAACAGAAATTTATTGGCGAAAATTTATTGGCATCCATTTGCAACAGACGAAAAAGTGTTCACTATTTTTCACCGAATTCTCTTTTGAAGGCGTGATTGCAACAAAAACATGTTCGAAAGCCTTCTCATCCGCTGTCCTGATCACATGCGAGTAGATGTTCGAAGTTGTCGATGTTTGGGCGTGCCCTGCGCGGTAGCTCGCCGTCCGCAATGGAATCCCCGCGGAGAGCAGCAGAGTTATGTTCGTGTGTCGTAGGGAATGGATCGAAATCTGCGGTAGGTCAGTCCGTGAAATGAAGCCAGAACAAACCAGAGATTCGTTGCTTCAAAGCTTATAATAATATTGCATCATATATTGTGTTGCCATATAGTAGTAGTATAGAAAGAACGTGATTATTAATGATGGCGAGGATTAAGAAAAATAAAATGGTTTTATGTTCGGGATTATTGCGAGCGTGGCCATTATTATGTGCATATATTTCAACAAATATGAGGTTTATGGTAGTGCATTTGACAATATTTCATTTCTGCAGAGTGGCCGTCGTAATCTCGAACTAATAGTTCTGGTTCAAATTGCGCTTTTTCTCCCTTTATCCTTTATAATTCCTATAACGATTATGATGATTGTAGAAAAAAACGCACCTAAGTTCAATGGCGTCGCGCAATATGGAGGGTGCCTAATTCAGGTTATTACATATGTGTTAAGCATCGTTTTATTATCGTTTATTATCGAGTGCTACAAAAGAAGCAATTCGACGAAGCATCCGCTAGAAAGCCCACTTACCCATGAGAGGGCAACTTCAGGAAATATATGGGAAACAGAATAACAGAGGTAACGCATTTGGCCGGAAAAAAACAAACATATCAGTATAAAGAAGCACAGTCAATAATATATCGATTGACCGATGAGTATGCGTTAACTGAAACCGAATACTTCAGGCTGTATTCCTTTTTTGTTACATACTCCATGTGTAAAGCGCAAAGCACGAAGAAGCGCACGATAGAGGACTATGGTTGGGTCTCACGAACTCCAGGTAAGGCAGCAAATATCGTTTCGAGTGGTCTAAAGGAAGTCCTAGCCAATGTGTTACACCTCGATGGAAATGCGTCTTTCATTTTCACAGATGAAGATGACTTGGCCGTAAGATTTGCAGAGACAGATCTCATAAACGTTAATCCAAACGAAATAGCCATTGAGCGTGCGGTTATCGGAAAGACCACTACAGAAACAAACGCGTATTTTAAGCTTTTTTATCGCATTCGTAACGCATTCGCGCACGGTAGATTCGCATTAAGACTCACTCGTGCCGGAGAGCAAATTGTTATCATTCAAGATAACGATACCTATAATGTAACTGCGAGAATTATTCTCAGGAAAAGAACTCTGCTTGATTTTGCTCGAGTAGTAGACCGCAATAATTTACTTCATACCCCCGCGAACAACAATGATTTGCCGTATTCGCCGCATCCACA
>JAUYTF010000196.1 GCA_030695285.1 Eubacteriales bacterium
CAATCTATCAGCTCGACTGCGTGCGCTGGGCAAAGGCTGTTGAGGCCGCGGGCGCGGACGCAATCTCCGCCGCGGACTCCATCGGCCCTGCAATCGACATCGACATCGAAACCGGAGAACCCGTGCTCGGAGGCCCCAGAGGCTACGGCGGGCTCACCGGCGCCGCGATCAAACCGCTCGTGCTCAAGATGGTGCTGGATATCTCCGAGGCGGTGAAGATTCCCGTCATCGGCATCGGCGGCATCACCAAGGCGGAGGACGCCATCGCTTACATCATGGCTGGCGCGACCGCGGTTGAGCTCGCGACCGCTTCCACACTCTACGGATATGAGCGCTACGAAGAAATCGTAGATGGTATTGAAGCATTTATGAAGCGCAAGGGCTACAACAGTTTAGAAGATTTCCGCGGATTGACGCACAAAAAGATTGCCGAGCGTTTCGCAAGTGGGAAACAGATCATTCAAAAGATCGTGCTGCCTGTTCATGACAAGACCAAGTGCGACGGCTGCGGAAGCTGTTATATGGCCTGCGCTTACGGCGCAATCGAGATGGGCGAACGCTACGCAGAGCTGATTCCCGACAAATGTGAGGGTTGCGGGCTGTGTGCTTCGGTCTGCGCTAAGAAAGCCATCACCCAGAATTACTTCGAGTAAGAGCTTGAGTTCATACCACAAGGAGGAAACAGCCATGGTCGATCTGCTGATCAAAAACGCACTGGTTTTGACGTTTGACCAGAACGCGCTGACCGGAGTCGTCATTGCCGACGGTGCCGTCGCCATCAAGGGAAACCGCATTGCGGACATTGGTGGTAGCGCTGAGCTTGTGGCGAAATATCCGGGCGTAAAGACCATAGACGCGCATGACCGCATCGTGATGCCGGGGTTTATCGTGACGCATACGCATATGCCGTATGTGCTGGGTCACAATATGCCGGTGGATTTTTCCAAGCTGCACAGCTTCTGGGACATGTTGCAAAAGATGGGCTGGGAATGGCTCGAGGACATCACAACACAGGAAGGCGTGTATGCCGCCACAAGGTTTGCCGCTACCAAACTGCTTAAGAGCGGCACGACCACGGTTTGCGAGTTCGTGGAAGGTCCAAATGCCCTGCCTGGCATCCTGAGCGCCACCGCAAAGGCGATTGAAGAAACCGGAATCCGCGCGCAGGTGGGTTACGAGGTAACTGAGCGCATCCCGGGAGAGCATATTCTGGAGAAGACCTCCGTTGCGTATGCAGAGCGCGGATTTGAGGAAAACATCCGCTTCTTCGAGCGTTACCCAACCGGAAACGGCGGACGCATCACCGGACGTCTCGGTCTGCACACCGCGTTTACCAATTCGCGCGAAACCATGAAAAAAGCGCGTGAAGTAGCCAATCAATATCACGTTGGTATTCAGACGCACATTGCCGAGATACCGCGTGCATTCGTCATTGAGAAACACGGCATGTCCGCTCCGCAGATTCTGGAAGAGACCGGTGTGTTGGGGCCGGACGTGGTTGCCGCGCACTGTATCGACCTCACCGACGAGGATGTGGCAATCCTCGCGCGAAACCGCGTGAATGTTGCCCATACGCCGATGACCAACAGCTTTGGAGGAAACGGTGTGGCGCGCGTGCCGTATATGACCGAGCAGGGTATCAACATCACGCTTGGGCATGATTGCTTCTTCACACTGGATATTTCGGAATATCTTCGCTATGCTTTCCTGCTGCATAAGGCACACAACGCCAATGCAGGTCTTTTTCCAATCTTTCAGGTGCTCGACTGGGCGCTGGGCAACGCCGCGCGCGCACTCGGCATGGGGGGCGAGATCGGCTCGCTCACGGTGGGCAAGAAGGCGGATATCATCATCATCAATCCGGATAGCCCGTCTCCAATTGCGCCCTGCTCTGCGCTGAGCTACTTTGACATGACCTTCCAAGGTCGTCATGTGGAAACCGTCATCGTTGACGGTGAGATCGTGGTTCGGGACGGACACTCGACCAAGGTGAATGAAGAAGAAGTCAAAAAAGCATGCCAGGAAGAAGCGAAAATCCTATGGCGCAAGACCGGTGTACAGATTTGATCCGCGCGAGCGGAGTGCAATTGGATGTTCGAATTCTTACACGCAGTGCGCAGCAACCGGAGGTTTGGAATGATAACCCGTGAAATACTTGCTTCTGTCTTTCTTGCGAAAAACGTAGCGGTGGTTGGAGCGTCTGAAAACCCGGATAAGACCGGGTATCAGGTTCTAAGCAACATCATCGACGGTGGGTTTCGCGGCGAGATCTATCCAATCAACCCAAGATCGAACGAGATACTGGGAATACGATGCTACTCGGAGTTGCTGGCTGTTCCTGAAGATATTGATTTGGTGGTCGTGATCGTTCCCGCCAAATTTGTGCCGGATGTGATGCGGCAGGCCGCCGAAAAGCACGCGAAAGGCGCGGTTATCATCAGCGGTGGCTTTCGTGAAATCGGCAATATCGAACTCGAACAGGAAGTCATGCAGATTGCAAACGACAACAGCATTGCTGTGATTGGCCCCAACTGTCAAGGAATCAACTATCCCCCAAATCACCTCTGCGCAACTTGGCCACTGTTGACCAGTCAAGGCGCGATGGCGATTATCGCACAGAGCGGAACCATCGGGGCTACCATGGCGGGCTGGGCGGAAGAGGATGGAATCGGTTTTACCAGCGTTGTGGCGCTCGGGAATAAGAGCGGCGTAGGAGAGATTGAGTTGCTGGACTATTTCGCCGAGGACCCCGCGACCCGCGTGATTGCGCTCAACATTGAGGGCGTGAATGACGGTGCGCAGTTTATCACCATGGCAAAGCGCGCATTGGCGAAAAAATCCGTCGTTGTGCTTAAACCCGGCAGAACAGCCAAAGGTGCCGAGGCGGCGGCAAGCCACACGAAATCCATCGCGGGAAGCGATCAGGTATTCGACGCGGTATGCAGACAGACCGGATTGATCCGTGCGGAGGGAATTGCCGAGTTTTACGATTATGCTAAAATTCTCGGGCTGCTGCAAAAGCCCGCCGGAAACAGGCTGATGGTCATCACCAGCTCCGGTGGCAGCGGGATTCTGGCTGCCGATACGGCGGACGATCTCGGCATCCGCATCGATAAACCGGACGGGGCAACCATCGACGCGCTCAGAGCAGTTCTACCCAATCAATGTGTGCTGTCCAACCCGCTGGATCTAACCGGTGACGCAACCGCACGGCGCTATCTGGACGCACTGGAGGTGGTGATACAATCGGACGATGCTGATGCTTATCTAGTGATCTTCGGCGACCCGATCGAGAACGCCGCCCAAATGCTCCAGTCCATTCGAAACAAGACCGAGAAGCCAATCATAGCTGCGTTTCTGGGTGGCGGCGAGGTGGAGAAACGGGAAGTCCCCCTGATGAATGCTGCGGGTATTCCGGTGTTTCCCACGCCAGAGCGTGCCATTCGCGCGCTGGGCGCACTATTGCGCAAGAAATAAGGGAGTCTGTCAGGCGACAGCTGAGGGAGAGAAATCATGCAGAAAATATTGCAACAACCCGGTGTGCGCGATTTGCTGATGGGCAATGAAGCCATCGCGCGCGGGGCCGTGGAGGCAGGTGTGCAACTGGTTGCCGCTTATCCGGGAACGCCGTCTTCGGAGATTACCGAAGTACTGCTGCAGGCGTCACGTGAAGCGGGTTTTTATGTGGAATGGAGCACCAATGAAAAGGTGGCCTTCGAGGTCGCCGCCGGAGCATCTATGCTGGGCGGCCGGTGCCTCGTGGCGATGAAAAACGCAGGACTGAACGTTGCCATGGATACATTCATGACGCTGCCCTATGGCGGCGTAAAGGGTGGTCTCGTCGTGGTCGTTGCAGATGATCCGGATGCGCATTACTCCTCCAATGAGCAGGATACGCGCTTCGCCGCGGCGTACGCGGAGATTCCCTGTCTGGAGCCGGAGAATCAGCAGGAAGCCAAGGACATGACGCTGGAAGCCTTTGCGCTTTCTGAAAAATTGTCCTTGCCGGTGTTCCTGCGCAGCGTCAGTCGGATTTCCCACGCAAGCGGCGATGTTCTCTTTGGCGAGGTAAAGCAGGATTTAAATCCGCTCGCATTCAACAAACATTATCAAATGGGTTACCGCTGGAATGTCTATGGCCCTCCCGGAGCGGTTTATAAGCATCAGTGGCTACACGGTGTACTGCCGGAGGCAAAAAAGCTGGCTGATGATAGTCTCTTTAACACGCTCGAAAAACCGGCTGGCGCAAGGATTGGAATTATCGCGACGGGGCTTGGCGGCGCATATGCCCGCGAAGCAGCCGCGCGGCTGGGGCTGATGGGCGAGGTGGCATTTCTAAAGCTAGGATTTGTCTACCCGCTGCCTGAAAAATTGGTTGCCGAATTTGCCGAAGGACTGGATTTGATCCTGATGGTCGAAGAGGGTGACCCGGTGGTTGAGCAAATGGTTCGCTCCTGGTTGAAGGAAGCAATGCCGCTCGTCAAGGTCAGAGGGAAAGCCTATGGTAATCTTTTTCCGCCGTATGGCGAGCTGAACACGGATCTCGTAACCGCCGCGCTCGCGCCTGTATTTGGAAAAGAAGTCAAAGCCGATTCCAAGGCCGCCGTCCGCGCTGAGAAACAAGCACTGGTGATTCCGCGTTCCTCGACGCTATGCGCGGGATGCTCTCACCTAGGCACCTACTCAGCGCTCAAAGCTGCACTTGCGAAATTCCCCGAAACATCGGTGAACATCATCAACGGTGATATCGGATGCTACGAACAAGGCGGATACGGTGTGTTCGCAACAGGCGATCCGGCAAGCGCTGAGGCATCGAAAGCATATGCCGCGGCAACGCCTTACGATATGCTGGACACCATCTATGTGATGGGCTCCGGCATCAGTATGGCACATGGACAGAGCAAGATCGGCTACAAGGACGGCAAACTCGTCGCGGTCTGCGGCGACAGCACCTTTTTTCATGCCATACTGCCAGCGCTGGTCAATGTGGTATACAACAATTCCGACATCACATTCCTCATTTTGGATAACCGCTGGACCAGCATGACTGGCCACCAGCCAAACCCCAGCACGGGATATAACGCATTTGGCGAGGAATACCCAAGAGCGGATATTCCGGCGATTGTCAGAGCTATGGGCGTACAGTTTGTAGAGGAGTGCGATTCTTACGAACGCGACACCGCAATTGACGTGCTCTATCGTGCCCTGGATTACAGCGGACCCTCGGTGGTCATCATGACCGGCGAGTGCCAGCTGCAAAAGCAACGCAGAACGAAAAAAAGCCTGGCAAAAACGTATGTCAGCCTGAATGAATGAGACGGTTGCCGCACCTGCACTGCGGTGGGTTGCCCGGCTATCAAGTTCAACACGGAAGAAAAGAAGTCTG
>JAUYTF010000201.1 GCA_030695285.1 Eubacteriales bacterium
AGATATAATTTATAAATGAAAGGTGGATTGTAATGGATAGAAGACAATGAAATTCGCATTACAAAACTAAATATTAAGAAGAAACGATTTTGCTGTCTTCAATATAACTGATATAATTAGTAAGTGTTGAATTATCAGAAATCTATAGAGTATCCAGACTAGCAAACACATATCTAGAAGATTGAAGTGTTGATGAAGGAGTAATATGCAGATTGATAATGAAAAATATGAAACTCTTTTAAACACGGAAGAGATTCAACGAAAAATTAAGACTTTTGAATCTCTGGATCTTTCGCTTGCAAGTAAAGAGCAAGTAAGGAGTGCTTTTTTAGATATCTTTTGTGTTGAGTACGAAGGAAAAAAAGTTCTAGTTTTCGAATCTTATTTGATGACACGTCCTTCTTATGAACACATTTATAGGGTAAGAAAAGTAGACAGCTTCCCAAAGGATCGTGCTCCTTGCGAAAGAGATTTCTGGGCTCATCCTGATGCGCCGCAAAATAGGTTTAACTGGGAAGGAGAAAAAGTCCTTTATGTTTCGACAGACATAAAAACAACTCTTCTGGAAACCGGAGTTAGACAAAGAGAACCATTTGTTCTTATCCAATATACAAATACACTTCCTCTCTTCTTATGCCCATCGGAAGTTAAGAACAAAGATGGTTATGGCAACAATAGTAGTGATAAATTGGGGCTGCTGAAAAACTTTTGTAGCGATCTCGCTAGAACAAATGTTGGCGAAAAAGAACGTTATAAATACAAAGCAACACGTGCTCTTGTGGACTTACTCTATTTGCTGCCGGACAACTTAGAAGAAACAGCTGATGGCATTCTCTATGTCTCTAGACATACTGGTGAGATGGAAAATATCGTAATCAAAGGTGAACGGTTGAATAAATTGGCGATCAATAATGCGTGGGTGGCAAGTATTGATGAAAATAACTCATTTGAATTCTATGAACAGATATTTATTGAGTCAGGTACAATTCGTTTTGGCAGCGTTTCATTGTCATCCATAGAGAAATTCGCTAGAAACATCTCCATCGTTCCTTATTAAGTTCGCTAAAAGACACATCAATTCTACAGGTGAAGCATTTATAATTTACCCCAAATCACCAAAAAAGACCCTCGCGGGTCTTTTTGATAGCAATAAAAATTTACAACCCCTTCAACCCACTCATCTCCAGCTTGTCATACCCGCTCAAAAACGCGTATAGCTTTTGCGCGATCTGGTGCACGCCGCCGGGAGAGTTGCTCTCGATATTCAGCGGCATGAGCGGGTCGTGCAGCGACATCCTAAGCAAAAACCAGCCGTCGCCCTCGCCCGCGCCAAACGACACGCGGAGCCCCTCGTAATTCTCCTTTGCCACGTCCCAGTTCTCTTTTGCCGCATAGGCGGCAAGGTCTTTGAGCACGCCGCTGCCATACGCCGCAAACTCGGGAATGAGGATGTTCATGCGTACCTCTGCGCTTTCTTGCGGCTCTGCCAGAGAGTCGATCAGCGAAAACAGCGTGCGGTTCTCCTCTTTGAGCTGCGCCATCTTGATGAGCAGCTTGGTGATCAAGTAAGCGCCGTCGTCGAGGAAGTAGTTCTCTTTGAGCGCCCCGTGGCCGGAGGTTTCGATGGCGAGCTGGCTATCGCGGCCAGCCTTGTTGATGCGGATGGATTCGCTGATGACGTTTTTATATCCGCGCTTAAAGCGATGATGCACACCGCCCTTCTGGGCGATAAACGCGGCAAGGCCGCTGCTGGTGATCGAGTCCGTCACGATGGTCGTGCCCGGGTGCTCCTCGAGCAGCACGGCGGAGATGAGCGCGATCAAACGGTTTCTATTGATCTCCTTGCCGTCGTTTGCCACCGCGCCCGCGCGATCCACGTCGGTATCGAATATGATGCCCATGTCAGCTTTATTCGCGAGCACGCACTGCGCGATGGAGTCCATCGCCGCCTTATCTTCGGGGTTTGGCTGATGATTGGGGAAATTCCCGTCGGGCTCGAGGAACTGGCTGCCGGTCGTATCCGCGCCCAGCGGCTGCAGCACGCGGTCCACATAGAACCCGCCTGCGCCGTTGCCCGCGTCCACGACGATGTGAAATCCCTTGAGCGGTTGGTCGTAATCCGCGGCGTTCACGCCGCTGCGGATGCGCTCGGCGAGCCCCGCCGCGTAGACAGAGAGGAAATCGACCTTAGTGAGCGTTCCGCGTTCCACGGCGGGGATAAACGCGTTCGCCTCGGCGCTGGCAAGAATGCTCGCGATGTCGCTCTTCTCCAGCCCGCCGTTTTTGGTAAAAAACTTCATGCCGTTGCGGTTCCAGGGCAGGTGGCTCGCGGTGAGCATGATCGCGCCGTCGTATGAATAGCCCTTCGTCACGGTGCTCATAAACATAGAGGGCGTGCTGGCAAGGCCAAAGTCCGCAAGATCCGCGCCCATGGCGAGGATGCCATCCGCCGCCGCCTTGAGCAAGCTTTCGCCGGAGAGGCGGGAGTCCCGCCCGATGGAGAGCCTCAGTTCGCTCTTGCCCGTGCGCTCCTGTAAGAACAGCACAAACGCCTTTGCGATGTCAGAGACGGCCTCCGCGCTCAACGTCACCGGCTGGCCTTCGATGCCGGCCATGGCAACGCCGCGGATGTCGCTGCCGTTTTGCAGTTTCCGATATTCGATAACCATACGATACCCCGCTTTCCGATTTTGTTTGCCCGAAAGCACGCGGCGCTTCTTGTGCTGCATGCCTGCGGGCTTCCCTAATAATTATACGCGTTTATTGTCGCATCCAGTTTCGTGTTTGTCAATTCCGCACGGGCGCGAACCCCGGACAAACCCGCTCTTTTACCGAGCGGGAAAACATGGTATTCTATAAGATAGAAAGAACGGAATGATAGCGCGCAGCAAAAGCTTGTTTTAGCGCATCCGATTCATCGATCGACGAGAGGGGTAAAGGGCGGCTCACATGCGAATCGGACTGCTCGGGGGCACATTTAACCCCATCCACCGCGCGCATGTGCAGATGGCGCGAATCGCGCGGGACGAAGCCGCGCTGGATCTGGTGCTGCTCATGCCTGCCGCCGACCCGCCGCATAAGCGCGTGGACGGCGAGGTGCCCGCAAGCGTCCGCCTCCGCCTCACGCAACTCACGATTCTTGGCGAGGCGCGCATGGAGGCGAGCGACCTGGAGATCCTCCGCGGGGGGAAGAGCTATACGCTTTTTACGCTGCATGAGCTGCAAAATCGCTATCCTGAGAGCAGCATCTCCATCATCATCGGCAGCGATATGCTCAGCGACCTGCCGAACTGGTATCACCCCGAAGAAGTGCTGGCGATAGCGGACGTGCTGTGCGTGCCGCGCGTGGGCATCGATCAGGACGACGAGAAGACCGCGCAAATGCTGCGGGAGCGGTATGGCGCAAGGGTATGCCTGCTTTCCGCCAAGGCGGATGTCATCTCGTCCACCGACATTCGAAAGCGCCTGTTTGCCGGGCTTTCGGTGGAAGGCATGCTGCCGGATTTTGTGGAACAGGCCGTCTACGAAAGCGGCGCCTATTTTCCGCAAGAGGTGCGCGCGCTGCAGGAGAAATGCCGCGCGGCGCTTTCCCCCAAGCGGTATCATCATGTCTGCGGCACCATGCGCGCGGCGGCAGAGCTCGCGGCGCTCTGGCGGCAGGATGCGCAAAAGGCGCGGATTGCGGCGCTGCTGCACGACTGCGCGAAGTGCCTCGATCCGCTTACGCAGGAGGTGCTCTCCGGCGACGAGACAGGGATAGCCCCCGTCCATCATGCGTTTGCGGGCGCGGTCGTGGCCAAGATGGAATACGGCATCACGGATGAGGCGGTTCTTGGCGCAATCCGGCGGCACACGACAGGGGACTGGGGCATGACGGATTTTGACGCGCTGATCTTCACAGCGGATCTCATCGAGCCCACGCGCTCGTTCTCCGGCGTGGAGGAAGACCGCGTGCGCATCACGGAGGATATTGACGCATATATGCGCTATGCGCTCTGGCACGTGGCACAGCTCGTTGAGGAAAAGGGAAGGCAGGCACACCCTGCATCGGCAAGGGCGATCGAATGGTATGAACAAAAAAATCGTCGGCAAACGCCGCAAACAGAACTTTCTTGACTATTATATGGACAGAAAACCGTCGGCAAACGCCGCAAACAGAACTTTCTTAACTATTAACTGCCACAACATCAAACAAAATGACACGGAGGAATACAATTGAACGAATCCATCAAACAAAAGGCGCTGGGCGTCTGCGAAGTTCTCTACAATAAGAAAGCGCTCGACATCGTCGCCATCCACGTGGCGGATAAAACCATCATTGCGGACTGGTTTATCATCTGCAGCGGGCGCGCCGTGCAGCAAGTCAAAGCGCTTGCCGACGAAGTGGATCACAAGGCGGAGGAACTCGGCCTTACCCTGCGCCGCAGCGAAGGCTATGGCGAGGGCAAATGGGTTGTGCTGGACTTTGCGGACATTCTCGTGCATATCTTCTATCCCGAAGAGCGTAAGTATTACAACATGGAGCGCCTCTGGGACGAGGACGACAGCGCGATTCGCTATTCGCTTCTCAAAGAAGAAGAGGAGCGCGAGACCGCCCACCTGAAAAAAGAGCAGGGAGCAAAGGAGTAAAACCCTTTTTCGTTTTTGACTTTTCTTGCCAAGCATCATACAACAAGCGCGAAGAAGCAGCAGGCACACGAAGGACGACACTTGTTCCAACACAGCACCCCCAAAACTCATTTTTTTGAAGGAGGAGGCACGCAATATGGAAGAGCATGAACTTCGGTCGATTTTGAGACGCTTTGCGGATTCCGGTTGGGAGCTGATCTCCGCCCCCGCGAACGCGTACCTTTGCGGTGAAAGCTGTAAGGACGAACTGATCCGCGCGGTGGAGAAGGCAAACGAGGAGTGCGGAGATTGCGGCTGCGAATACGACGCACTGTATCGCAGGCTTCTGGCACTGAAAAAAGCGCTGTAAAAAACAAAAGTGGGACGCGACCCGCCGGCTGCCGCCGGCGGGGTTTTTGTATGTGCGCGAAAAACAGGGGCATGTTTTATTGTTTATCGATAAAACGCATAAACTGTCATAAAAGCTTTTTTTATAATTTCGTAGAAAATGCAAACACTCTGCAACGATTT
>JAUYTF010000202.1 GCA_030695285.1 Eubacteriales bacterium
TTTAACCTGATGTTCAAAACCTTCCAAGGCGTCACCGAAGACACCGCGTCGGAGCTGTATCTCAGACCCGAAACCGCGCAGGGCATCTTCGTCAACTTCAAAAACGTGCTACGCACCACGCGCAAAAAACTGCCGTTTGGCATCGCGCAGATCGGTAAATCCTTCCGCAACGAAATCACACCCGGCAACTTCATCTTCCGCATTCGTGAGTTTGAGCAGATGGAGCTGGAGTTTTTCTGCGCGCCCGGCACCGATCTCGACTGGTACCGCTACTGGAAGGATTACTGCCATAAGTTCCTGCTTGCCCTCGGTATGAAAGACGAGAGCATCCGCCTGCGCGAGCATGAGCAGGAAGAGCTTTCCCACTACAGCAAGGGCACCACGGACATTGAGTTCCTCTTTCCATTCGGCTGGGGCGAGCTCTGGGGCATTGCCGACCGTACGGATTTCGACCTCAAGAGCCATGCCGATCACAGCGGCGAAACCTTTGAATATCTTGATCCCTACACCAATGAGAAGTTCATTCCGTATTGCGTGGAGCCCTCGCTTGGCGCTGACCGCGTCGCGCTCGCGTTCCTCTGCAATGCATACGAAGAGCAGGAGCTCGAAGGCGGAGATGTCCGCTCTGTGCTGCATCTGCACCCCGCGCTCGCGCCGTTTAAGTGCGCGGTGCTCCCGCTGAGTAAAAAACTCAGCGAGCAGGCGCAGGCGGTCTACGAAACGCTCGCAAAAAAATTCATGGTGGACTTTGACGAGACGGGCTCCATCGGCAAGCGCTACCGCCGCGAGGACGAAATCGGCACACCGTTCTGCGTTACCGTAGACTTCGAGACAGAGACCGACGGCTGCGTCACCGTGCGCGATCGCGACACGATGGAGCAGGTGCGCCTGCCCATCGGCGAACTGACAAGCTACATCGAATCCAGGCTAGACTTCTAAGCGGACCCTTCAAGCCCCCGCGTCCTGCGCGGGGGCAAATGTTTGTTTGGCGTATCTTGTATTGCGTGATTCTTTTTTTCTTCGATCTTCCCCGCCGATTCAACACACATTTTTTTGATAGGACACGATATGGCAATAATCACCGGTGTCGTAAACTCCATCATCTACCGCAACAGCGACAACGGCTGGACGGTGCTTGAGCTTTGCCCTGACGAGGGGGAAAAGCTCACCATCGTCGGCGCGCTGCCGCTGGCGAGCGTCGGCGAGAGGCTAGAACTCACGGGAGACTACGCCTCGCACCCGAAATATGGCAGCCAGTTTAAGGCCGTGAGTTACAACACCGTTGCCCCTGCGACGCTCTCTGCCATCGAAACGTACCTAGGCAGCGGGTTGATCAAAGGCGTCGGCCCTGCGACCGCGCGCTCCATCGTCGCCAAATTTGGCATGGAAACGCTCAGCGTGCTGGACGAAGACCCCCTGCGCCTTTCGGAAATCCCCGGTATCGGCGCGAAGCGGCGGGATATGATCCTCGCGAGTTACACAGAAAACCGCATGATGCGGGATATTCTGCTCGCGCTGGAGCCATATGGAGTGACCGTCAATCAGGCTTTCAAGCTATTTAAGATCTACGGTGAGCTTTGTCTGGCGCGCATCGAGGAAAACCCGTATCAGATCATCAAGGACGTGGACGGCATCGGTTTTGTCACGGCGGACAAGATCGCGCAAAACGTTGCCGGATTCTCATTCGATTCCGAGTCGCGCCTGCGCGCGGGTCTATTATATGCGCTCTCTACAGCGGCAAACGAATACGGGCATACATATCTGCCGAGAACCTCGCTGCTCAACTATTCGGTCAAACTGCTGGGCGCTCCTCAAGAGCGGCTGAGCGAAACGCTGGACATCCTCCTCTCGCGCGGCGAGGCGGTGCAGCAGTTCGTCGGAGAGACGGAAGCCGTCTTTCTGCCGTATTTTGACCGCATGGAATCCTACATCGCAGAAAAGCTGCTGCGCCTTTCGCAAAAGCCGGTCGAGAATCCGTTTTTCGACTTTGCGGCGATACAGGCTGCGCAGAAGCTGGAACTCTCCGATCAGCAGCGGGGCGCGGTGCTCTCGGCGCTGGGCGAAGGCGCGCTGGTCATTACCGGCGGTCCGGGCACGGGCAAGACCACCATCATTCGCTTCATCACCGCCATTATGGAGGAGATCGGGCTGGAGGTTGCGCTCACCGCACCCACAGGGAGAGCTGCCAAGCGCATGAGCGACGCGACCGGGCACGAGGCCAAAACCATCCACCGATTGCTGGAATATGTCCCCGGCGAAGGCTTTTTACGAAACGCGGACGACCCGCTGTATGACGATATGGTCATCGTTGACGAAATGAGCATGGTAGACGCCATGCTAATGAATGCGCTGCTTAAGGCGATCTCCGTGGGCACGCGGCTCATCCTCGTGGGCGACGCAGACCAGCTGCCTTCCGTCGGCGCGGGAGAGGTGCTACGGGATATCATCAGCAGCGAGACCATCCGCGTCGTGCGGCTGGACGAGATCTTCCGTCAGGCGCAGTCGAGCATGATCATCACCAACGCGCACCGCATCAATGTGGGTTTTGCGCCGCTGCTGGATGTACCCGAAAGCGACTTTTTGTTTGAGGATGTCGCCTCGCAGGATCGCATCCTCGAGCGCATCCTGCACATCTGTACCCACCCCGGGCAGGTACTTGCCACCCGCGAGCCCCTGCTGGATGTTCAGATTCTTGCGCCCATGAAAAAGGGTGTGCTTGGCGTTTACAACATCAACGCCAAGCTGCAGGCCGCGCTTAACCCGCCCGCGCCCCACAAGAACGAACACATCAGCGGGGATACGATCTTCCGTGAGGGCGACCGCATCATGCAGATGAAGAACAACTATAAGATCGAATGGCGTAAGAAGTTAGCAAACGGTGGCAGCGAAGACGGCACGGGCGCGTTCAACGGCGACCTCGGGACGATCCATCAAATCCACGAACTGGATCGCGTCATGAGCGTGATCTTTGATGACGAACGGCTGGCCATTTTTGACTATTCGCACATCGATGAGCTGGAGCTGGCATACTGCATATCGATTCACAAAAGTCAAGGCAGCGAGTTTCCGATTGTGATATTACCGATGTTTGGCGCGGCGTCGCCCATGATGACGCGAAACCTCCTCTATACAGCCGTGACGCGCGCAAAACGGCAGGTGGTCTGCATCGGCCGCAGGGACGCGCTCATGAGCATGGTCAACAACAACCGCACAGACCGGCGCTATACCGCGCTATGCAACCGCCTTAGCGAACTCAAGGTGCTCGGCGTATGAGCGTTCCTCAGCCGCGCGCGTTCCTTCATAAACTGCTCGACGCGATCTATCCGCCTAACGTCGCCTGCGCGCTCTGCGGCAGCGAAGCGCTGCTCGGCGCGGATCATCTCTGCGCAGCGTGCCGCGCGTCCCTCACGCCCTCTCCCGCACTCATCTGCCCTCCCATACTCGGCGGAGTCGTCGCGGCTTACCGCTATAACGGCGGCGCGCGAGAGGGAGTCCAATCTCTT
>JAUYTF010000220.1 GCA_030695285.1 Eubacteriales bacterium
AGATGCCGCTGCGCAGCGCGATGGAGGCGAGCCTTGCCGTGGCCTCGCTCTGGCTTGGGCAGCCGCCCGCCTTGCCGGTGCTCGTAAAAACCTCGCAGATGCCGTTTTCATCGTAGTTGATGGTCACATAGAGCGTGCCGCAGCCGATATTCATCTTCTCCGTAAAGCCGCGGGTCACCAGCGGGCGGGGGCGCGGCTCGATTTTTCCATAGTTCTCTGGCAACGGGGCGTCCAGCTGCGGCTTTTCAGATTCCGGCTTTCGATCGTTGACTCTGCCGATGTTGAGCACCTGTCCGGTTCTGCTGCCGTCGCGATAGATGGTCACGCCCTTGAGCCCCTCGCGATACGCGAGCAGGTAGACCGCGTGGACATCCTCACGCGTGGCGCCGTTGGGGAAATTGACCGTCTTGGAGACCGCGTTGTCCGTGTGCCGCTGGAAAGCCGCCTGAATGCGCACATGCGCCTCGGGCGAGATATCGTGCGCCGAGACGAATATCCTTCGCACCTCTTCGGGGATCTCTGCGACGTGCGCAATGGTGCCCTCGGCCGCGATGCGCTGGAGCATCTCCTCGCTGTCCAAATCCAGCAGGCGGAGTTTTTCCATGAGCAGCGGGTTGACCTCGACCATCTGCGTGTCGTCCATGACGTTGCGAATATAGACATAGCCGAACACCGGCTCCACGCCGGAGGAGCAGCCCGCGATGATGGAGAGCGTGCCCGTGGGAGCGATGGTGGTCACCGTGGCGTTGCGGATGGGTTCGCCGTCACGCAGCGTGCTTTCAGAAAAGAGCGGAAACGCGCCGCGCGTCGTTGCGAGGCGGCGGCTGGCGTTGTGCCCCGTTGTCTTAATAAACGACATTACCCTCTCGCCAAACGCAACACCCTCGGCGGAATCGTAGGGGATGCCGAGCGCGAGCAGCACATCCGCAAAGCCCATCACGCCAAGGCCGATCTTTCGCGTGCTCTTCGTTATCTCGGCGATCCGCGCAAGCGGATAGTTGTTCACGTCGATCACGTTGTCCAGGAAATGCACGGCTTCGTCCACCGTGGTTTTTAAGAGGTCAAAATCTAGCTTGACCGTATCGTTTTCGGTTTTCAGCAGGGCAACGAGGCCGATGGAGCCGAGGTTGCAGCTCTCAAACGGCAGCAGCGGCTGCTCGCCGCAGGGGTTTGTGCTCTCGATTTCGCCGAGGGAGGGGACGACGTTGTCGCGGTTGAGGCGGTCGAGAAAGACGATGCCAGGTTCGCCCGTGGCCCATGCCGCGTCTACGATCTCTTCAAACAATGCGCGCGCACTGAGCTGGGAGACGGCCTTTTTCGTCTTGGGGTCGATGAGATCATAGTCTTCGTTTGCTTCCACGGCGCGCATGAACGCCTCCGTGATCCCCACGGAGATGTTGAAGTTGTTGATGTTGTTTGTGTCGCTCTTGCAGTGGATGAACTCGAGGATATCCGGGTGATCCACGCGCAGAATGCCCATGTTGGCACCCCGCCGCGTGCCGCCCTGCTTGACGGCCTCGGTGGCGACGTTGAACACGTGCATGAAGCTCACAGGCCCGCTTGCCACGCCACCTGTGGAGCGGACGGTCGCGCCCTTTTGCCGCAGGCGGGAGAAGGAGAAGCCCGTGCCGCCGCCGGATTTGTGGATCAGCGCTGCGTTTTTCACCGCCTCGAAAATCTCCTCCATGCTGTCGCCAACGGGCAAAACAAAACAAGCCGAGAGTTGCCCCAGCGGGCGGCCGGCGTTCATCAGCGTCGGAGAATTCGGCAAAAAGCGCAGGGAAGTCATCAGCGCGTAAAACGAGTCCGCAACCGCGTCCACGTCCGCCTGCGGATCATAGATCGCGTCCGCCTCCGCCACCGCGCGCGCAACACGCCGGAACAGGCCTTCCACGTCCTCTGTGACCTGACCTGTTTCATTTTTCGCCAGATACCGTTTTTCGAGCACTTTCATCGCGTTTTCGTTGATGCCGCCCAACTTCATCATATATCCCACACCTTATAAAAGTCTTTGATGCCGCTCAGTGTCATAAAAAATCCCGCCTCTTATTAAAAGTCGTTGATGCCGCTCAAGGCAAAAAACCGCATATTACCACAAAATGATCAACATATCGCCCCGCGCAGCGTTGATTATAATCTTGTTGCCCTTGGGAGTAGAGAAGGCGCCTGATTCAGGCGCAAATTCAGCATAGCACCATATCTGGTGGCAAACAAGTCTTGACGCATCCAGATATTGCGAGTTTACAGATCGTTAATTCTTGTTACACCTTGACTTTACTTTCGGGTTCAGTTGCGTTTTTTTACGCGGCAAACGAAACGGAAATCACCCCGAAAGTGCAAAGAAAAAGCGAAAAACCCGCAGGGAGATCCCCACGGGTTTGATGCGAGAGAACATGTAACGCGGCGGTAACGCGGTGATTAACGCTTGTAGTCGAGAATCAGGAGCCGTCGTTCTCCAAGCGTATCGTGCATAAGCTGCGCCGTGTTTGCGTTCAGGTGATGCACCCTGCGATTCGCGCTTAAGGCGAGCAGCGGCTCCAAGCCTTCGATGTTGAAATGCAGCGCGGGCGTTTTATAGTGCATGGGGATGAGCACCTTTGCATGCAGGCGGTCGGAAAGCTCTGTTGCGCCCTTTGCGTTGAGGGTATACACGCCGCCGATGGGAGCCAGCAGAACATCGACGTCCCCGATTTCTTTTATGGTCTCGTCGGAGAGCATATGCCCAAGATCGCCGAGGTGCAGCACCTTTAAGCCGTCGATCTGGTAGAGAAACACGATGTTTTCTCCGCGATACGCGCCCTTTGCGTCGTCATGATAGCTCGTAAAGCCCGTGACGGGGATTTCGCCCGCAAGATGTTCTCCCGACGTGCGCAAAATCGTTGGCGTACCCGCGATGATGGCGAGGCAGTTGTGGTCATGGTGCTCGTGGCTGATGGTCACCGCGTCGCAGGCGAGGTCATGCAGCTCATAGCCCGTCTCCTGATCACAAGGGTCGGTCAGAATGGAATAGCCGCTCTCGGCGGTGAGCAGAAAGCAGGAGTGCCCGTACCAGGTTAGTTGCATTGAAGTTGTCTCCTTTATGTAAGAATAACCCTGCATCTTTGCAGGTTCGTCGAGTAAACGTATATGGTTTCGTCGGCGAAATGGTAAGATCGTTGGCAACGGGAAAAGAGGTGTGTCAGCGGGAGCGAGACAGCAGCCGCCAGATCGCGCCGCCAAGCGCACCGCAGCAGGAGAAGAGCGCGCTTCGTTCCCGCGGGGCAATCGTGTGAAAGAGCGTCAACGCCGCCCGCTCCGCCCTGCGGTAAGCGGCGGGGCTTTCGTGCGCAACCACTGCCTCGATCAAAGCGCGGTGAAACGCGGGTTCATCGGGACAACCGGCGCCGTCATGCCGGGACAAGGCGCGCATGCGGTTCTCGGCGTGGGTTTCGCCGGAAAGATCCGGCGTGTGGCGCGAGCGGCAAATCTCGTCCGTCAGTGCAGCGAAGAACGCTGGCGAAAAATCGAACAGCAGCCAGTCGTTGACCACGCGAACTGCCATGACCAGCGGCGCGCCATAGAGCGAACCGAAATCGAGCGCGGCGAGTCTATCTGCATCCGCGCCCTGCGGGGGATGGAAGCTTGCATGCGCCATTCTTGCTGGCAGACGGATGCGCTGCGCGTCGGGCGTTTGCCCGAGTGCGCCGCCGAGCGCTTCGGCGAGGCGATTGCGGATGTCGCGTTCATACGGCGGTGTCATAAAGCCAGTTTATCCACACAGGTGCGCGCTGTCAATGACCGTGCGCACCAACCGGCAGGATTTTTGGCTTGTTGCGAACCAAATTGATACTTTTCGCGTGAACATGCTGTGAAACGCGTGAAAATAAGCGCCGATTCCGGACAAGTAAGCTGTGGAAATGTAAATTTTACGGCGATGCGCGTTTTTCAGGCGCGGCGTGTGTGGTATA
>JAUYTF010000281.1 GCA_030695285.1 Eubacteriales bacterium
ATCAATCAGCCACTAAAGACGATGTGTATTCAGGGAACCAACATACTCAGAGATTTGATGCACGGTGAAGATCATTTGAAGCATAGAATCATGCTCGAACCCAGCATTATCGTAAGAGAAACGGCCCCGCATCAGCGAGACTGGTGAAATGAGCCGGCAAATCCGGGGCGCGATATCGGAACACTGGGCAGCGTCGAAGCATAGAATCATTCCCGCACCCAGCTTCATTTATGAGAAACGACACCGCAGCAGCGAGACAGGTGGAGCGATATGGCATACATGGGGATCGATATCGGTACAACCGGCAGCAAGGCAACCATCATCGATGCAAAGGGTACCACGCTGTCCTATGTATATCAAAGCTACAAAGCCGCGAGAACAAATGAAGGATTCGCGGAGATCGATCCTGCATCCGTCTGGCAAACCGTGCGACACGTCATCGCGCAGGCCGCATTGAAGACGAAAGAACCTGTTCAAGCCATCGCAATCGCATCACTCGGCGAATCATTCGTTGCACTGGACAAACAGGATCGCGTTTTGCGAAACAGTATGCTCTACGCTGACGTGCGCGGATCCGAAGAAGTAGCCGATATTCTGCAACAAGTGGACAAACAGCGCCTTTTTGACATCACCGGAATGCCCATAAACGCCATGTACACGCTCAACAAACTCCTGTGGGTCAAAAAGCACGAGCCCGACATTTTCAATCGCATCGACAAGCTGTTTCTCTTTGAAGACTTCATATACTACATGCTCTCCAAAGAACGGTGCATTGACTACTCGCTGGCATCCAGAACGATGTTCTTTGACGTTACGCGATATCGCTGGAGCGAAGAAGTCCTAAATGCCTTTGGTCTGGACGAAACCATGCTCTCAAAGCCTGTGCCAACAGGAAGTGTGATTGGCAGAGTGCGGGATGAACTGGCGCAGGACTTAAATCTGCCGCGGGGCGTTCTGCTTGTGGCGGGCGCGCACGATCAGGTTTGCGCGGCGCTTGGCGCAGGGGTTCTTAGCAAAGGGGAATGCGTCGACGGCATCGGAACTTCTGAATGTATCACCGCAGTATTGGATGGTTTGGAACAGAAAGCGTTCATGCTGCAGAATCATTTCTGCATCGAGCCCTATGCCATCCAGGGCGAATATGTCACGCTGGCGTTCAGCGCGTCAGGGATGTCGATCATGAGCTGGTTTAGCGACGAGATTGCGCGCGCCGCAACATCCGATTCACCCGCGTTTGCAGTGCTGGAGCGGGAGTGTCCTCCAAAACCCACAGATATTTTCGTGTTGCCGCACTTTTCCGGTAGCGGCACACCGTTCATGGATCCCTTTTCCTGCGGCGCGCTCATCGGGCTTCGGCTCAGCACCACGCGCAGCGAGTTCTACAAAGCCTGCATGGAAGGCTTGTGCTTCGAGATGAAGTCAAATGCCGACCTGCTGGCGCAAATGGGAACTTCCATCAAGACGATCACTTGTGTGGGCGGCGGCTCACGCTCCGACGTGCTGCTGCAGATCAAAGCCGACATCATGGGGATCCCCGTGAATCGGCTGAAGAACGAAGAGTCGGGAACGGCAGCGCTGGCGATGCTCTGTGCAACCGCATGCGGCGACTACATGGATCTCAAGGATGCGGCAGCACAGATTGTAAAACTCGACAAAAGCTTTGCACCAAATGCGACAAACCATGACCGATATCTACAAAAATTCGGGATTTTTCAGCAAATCTATCCAAGTCTTAGGCAGTTGAACCATTCAATCAGCGTTTTATAATTGATCGAACACAGGTAATTCAAACGAAACAGCCAATTCCATCCGATTCATCCGCGTGGCCGCGGGATACTGAGATTCGACTCGTGTCAATTTATACGTATAAACGATGACAGTAATCGATCATAATGAGCAAGAGTCAAACCGTTTCGCAAAGCCCGCCGCATGAATCCGATGAAGCAATTATATCAACAGGCCCGGTTACAGAAACCGGCCTACAGGAGGACACGCATGACAAGCAAGAACCTGAAGGAACTCGTTTATGAAGAAATTGGGCAGTCGAAAGGCATTCTTCGTCTGGCGCCCGCGTGGGTTGGACGGACCATTTTGTTGCCTGGCAGGCGGCTGAAACTCGATAAGCGTGACATGTACCACTTTGGCGCTGCTTATGGCGCATTAACTGAGCGGTGGATGGCCTCGACCGGCATGGCGGACAACGGGCCTACCACAACGGAGAACGAAGGTCTGAGCTTTATCGTGATCCAAACAGCATCGGGGCTGGAGAAAGTATTGCTCAAAGACGCAATCAGCGAACTGGGCGATGCGATTCTCGGCGAGGACATCATGAACAAGTACGGCGGCTTGATGGCGTTTGCGAAGTTTTTCGATTTTCGCACGCCGATCGCGCACCACGTGCATTTACAAAAACACGAGGCAAACTCGGTGGGGGCGCAGCCGAAACCCGAAGCGTATTATTTCCCAATCGAGCTCAACAGCATCGATTACAACACGGATCATACCTACTTTGGCCTTGAACCCGGCACGACGAAGCAGCAGCTCAAGGCCTGCCTCGAGAACTGGGGCGGCACCGGAGATAACGGCATACTCGAATTATCCCGCGCTTACAAGCTCAAGCTTGGCACCGGATGGAACGTTCCTGCGGGCATACTGCATGCGCCGGGATCGCTCGTGACTTATGAACCGCAGCATGTCAGCGACACCTCGCTGTTCTTCCAGCCGCTGGTGCAGGATAAGTTTTTTGAGCGCGAGCTACTGGTTAAGTTCGTTCCGGACGACAAGAAACTCGATCTGGATTATCTGGTGGAATGTCTCGACTGGGAAGCAAACCTCGATCCGGACTTCAAAAAGCACCATTACCATGAGCCGATCGCCGTTGCGCCACTTGAAGAGACGCGCGAGCTCGGCTATGAAGAAGAATGGATCGTCTACGGATCACCTGACTTTTCCGCAAAGAAACTGACCGTTCTGCCGGGCGCAGAAGTTGTCATCCATGACAGCGAAGCCTATGGTTTCATCATGATGCAAGGCGTTGGCTATATGGAAGGCCACCTGCTCGAAACCCCTGCTGTGATTCGCTATGGTCAGCTCACGCGGGATGAATACTTCGTGACAAAAGAGCGCGCGCAAGCAGGCGTACGGATCAAGAACATCAGCGACAATCAGCGCATCGTGATGCTCAAGCACTTCGGGCCGGACAATCCGGATGCTGCAAGGTTTCTATAATCAGAGATCGGAGGGACTTATATGCCAGCGGATACCATAAATGGGTCGGATGGATCAAACATAACCGCTTCAACACAAGAATGCATTCTTGAGATGAAAGGGATACGCAAATCGTTTCCGGGCGTAGATGTGTTTACCGGCTTTGACTTCGACCTGCGAAGGGGAGAAGTGCACTGTATTTGCGGTGAAAACGGAGCGGGCAAATCTACACTGATCAAAATCTTATCCGGCGCGTATGCGCCAGATGGCGGCGAGATCATTCTCAACGACAAGAAAATCGATGTGATGACGCCTCGGTCCGCCATGAAACTGGGTATTCAGACGATCTACCAGGAGCATGCGCTCTATCCGCTGCTGCCTGTTTTTGAAAACCTGTTTGCCGGTAATGAACTGGGCATCGGCCCGCTAGTGAGCAGATCAGCGATGATCGCCAAATCGGACGAGGTGCTCAAGTGCCTGAACTCCAATATTTCACCGCATGAAATCGTCGGCAACCTCGGCAGCGGTGAGCAAAAGACCGTGGAAATCGCCCGTGCATTCATTCAGGAATCGAAGATCATGGTGCTCGATGAGCCGACCGCTTCGTTTTCTCAAAAGGAGACGGATCACCTGCTTGGTTTGATAAAAGTCCTTTCGCAAGAGGGCATCAGCATCATATACATCTCGCATCACTTGGATGAAGTGTTTAAGATCGCCGACCGCGTTACCGTGATACGGGACGGGCAGAAGATCAACACCTACGACATCGCGGATCTAACCGAGCAGCAGTTGATCAAGGACATGGTTGGACGGGATGTATCGGCGTTCTATCAGCGGGAATGCTGCACCGTGGGCGATATTATGTTTGAAGCGACGGATGTTTCCGGCAAGGGCGTGAAGCAGGCATCGTTGATGGTGCGCGCAGGAGAACTGCTCGGCATTGCCGGAATGGTCGGCTCAGGACGCACGGAGCTTGCGGAACTGCTCTTTGGTGTGCAGCCGATGGATACCGGAGAAATCAGGATTCACGGTAAGAAGGTCTGGATTCGCACCCCGCTGGACGCGATCGCGAATAAAATGTGTTTCATCACGGAGGATCGGCAGTCATCGGGACTGTTCCTGATGCATTCCGTCGTCAAAAACGCGGTCATTGCAAGCTATGCCAAATCGAAGATGCCGTTTGTTAGACCCGTGGACGACGCGAATCTTGCCGAGAAATACGTAAGAGCGATGAACGTCGTAACGCCCAGTGTCAATCAAAAGGTGATGTTCCTTTCCGGCGGTAACCAGCAGAAAGTCGTGCTCGCCAAGTGGTTTGCGACGATCGGAGACATCTTCATCTTCGACGAACCTACGCGCGGAATCGATGTCGGCGCGAAGGAAGAAATCTACAGGATCATGACGGGTCTGCTCAAAGAGGGTAAATGCATCATTATGATCTCTTCCGACATGCCAGAGCTGATTGCCATGAGCGACCGCATCATGGTTATGCGGGATGGTGAAATGATCGCCGAAGTCAACCGCAAGGAAGAGATCTGCGAGGAGAATATCTTGAACTACTCAATTGGAGGTGGCGTATGATGACGCTCGAGAACAAAGAAAAAACAATGTCGCGCTTCGGCTTTGGGCGCAGGATGCGGCAGCACGAAAATGCACCGATTCTGCTGGTTTTAATCGTGATGATCGTGGTTGTAGTAATAGTAGAGTACTTCTTAAAGGGCAGGGTCAATTTTATCAGCGGCATGAATATTTCCAACGTGCTGCTGCAAGTATCCGTCACGGGTATATTTGCGCTGGGTATGACGCTTGTTATGATCTCGGGCGGAATCGATCTTTCCATCGGAAACATGCTGAGTTTTCTGGGTTGCGGCATGGCGTATCTGCTCAAGACTGCTAAATGGGGAGAAGCGGAAACGATCCTGATCGCGCTTGTGGTCGGCATTGGATTTCAGCTGCTGATGGGTTTGATCATCTCGCGCACGAAGATCGAACCGTTCATTATTTCACTCGGTTTCATGAGCATCTACCGCGGCTTTACTTACCTGATTACGAACGGACGCGAAATCACGATTATCGGTAGGATCAATTTCCTGCAGGCGGTCGTCTTCCGCCTCGATAAGTTCGTCGTCACAGTACCGATTGTTCTGTTCATTGCGCTGACGATTATCGTTGCGCTCGTCGTCAAGTATACGAAGTTCGGGCGCAGGGTCTATGCTGTCGGCGGCAATGAAAACGCGGCATACCTAGCGGGCATCAACGTGAAAAACTTCAAACTGCTCATCTACGGCATCAACGGCTTATTTGTTACCATCGCCTCGATGACGCTGCTCGCTCGGCTTGGAACAGGCGCGCCGGTCATGGGCTTTGGCAAGGAAATCGAAGTCATCGCAGCGGTCGTCGTGGGTGGGACGGCGATGTCGGGCGGAAAGGGCAATATCTGGGGCGCTGTGTTCGGTGTTTTAGTGCTGGGTATTATATCCAACGCGCTCAACATACTCGGCGTGAGTCCGCATTACCAATTCATCGTCGCCGGTTTACTCATCATATTTGCCGTGATCGTCG
>JAUYTF010000284.1 GCA_030695285.1 Eubacteriales bacterium
GCATTTAGTCGGAATGAGGGCGGCAGTGTTCCCGCTGCTGCCGTGTATGCATTGCGATGCCTGCGCAATCGGCGAATTTGCGCAGTGCATGAACTATAACTATTTCGGCTCCAGATGCGACGGCGGGCTTGCCGAATACATCAGCGTGCCGGTGTGGAATCTGGTGCTTGTGCCGGAAACACTCTCCTTTGAGGAAGCCGCGATGGCGGAGCCTGCCGCGGTCGCGCTGCACGCGCTTCGGCGTGCGGGGGTTGGGATCGGGGATTCCATCGCTATATTCGGGGCGGGGCCGATCGGGCTGATGCTCGCGAGCTGGGCACGGCTGATGGGCGCGGAGCGCACCATCCTGATCGACATCGATGCGCGAAAGCTTGAATTTGCGCGTAGTCTGGGGTTTGAAGATCTCGTGAACGCCCTTTCGGAGGACCCCGTAGATGCGGTTATGCGGCTGACGAACGGGCGGGGCAGCGACTGCTCAATTGAAGGCGCGGGCGCTTCCGCGGCGCTGGAGCAGTGCCTAGGGTGCACGCGCATGTTCGGCACGGTTGTTGCGATGGGAAATCCGCTGCGCGAAATCACGCTCTCGCAAAAGGCATATTGGGCGCTGCTGCGCAAGCAGCTGAACCTTTGCGGCACATGGAATTCCAGCTACAGCGAGATTCCGCTCAACGACTGGAAGACATCTATCCGGTATATGTCGCAGGGCAAACTGCAGCTCAAGCCTTTCATTACGCACCGGCTGACACTGGAGCAGTGCCCGGTGGGGCTCACCATGATGCGGGATAGAACGGAGTTTTTTAATAAAGTCATGATACAAATGGACACAGAACTCGAGAAGTGATGATGAAAGCAACGAGGCTGGAAGACTAGAGAAAACTGCAGTCGAATAAGTGACAAATATAGTCATGAGACCAATGGACACTGAACTCGAGAAGTGATGATGAAAGCAACGAGGCTGGAAGACTAGAGAAAACTGCAGTTGAATAAGTGATAAATAAAGTCATGAGACCAATGGACACAGAACAGGAGAAATGATGATGAAAGCAGCAGTGCTGGAAGATTACAATAAAATGGTCGTTCAGGAAGTTCCGACGCCAGAGGTGACCGACGACGGCGTTCTGGTGCGCGTCATGGCATGCGCGGTTTGCGGATCGGATCTTCGCATCGTACGCAACGGAAACAGCAGGGTAAAAATGCCGCAGATCATCGGACACGAGATTGCAGGCTATATCGTCGCTGTGGGCAAAAACGTGACGCGGTTCAAAGAAGGCGACAGGATTGCAATCGGTGCGGATGTGCCCTGTGGCGAATGTGCGTTTTGCGAGGCCGGTATGGCCAACAACTGCCAGATCAACTATGCGATGGGTTATCAATTCGCGGGCGGGTTTGCGGAATACCTGCTGCTCAACCGCATCGTGGTCAACTTTGGACCCATACACAAGATACCCGATCATGTGACGTATGATGAGGCGGCGCTGGCCGAGCCGCTCGGCTGCGTGCTCAATGCGCTCGAACTGTCCAACATCCGCTTAGGCGACACGGTCGTCATCATCGGCGCGGGGCCGATCGGGTGCATGATCATCGCGGTGGCCAGGCGCATGGGTGCCACCAAGGTGATCGTTGTGCAGCGGAGCAAGCCGAGATTGGAGTATGCAAAGCGATTCGGTGCGGATGTCTACATTCTCTCCTCGGAGGAGGACGCCATCGCGCGCGTGCTGGAAGAGACGAATCAGCTGGGCGCAGATGTCGTGATTACGGCAAATCCAAGCCCGCAGGCGCAAGCGGACGCCATCTATATGGCGAAGAACCGCGCGCGCGTCAACTTCTTTGGCGGACTGCCCAAGGACAAATCGATGGTAACCCTGGATACCAACATCATTCATTATAAGGAGCTTTTCGTGCACGGCGCGCACGGTGCGCTGCCCATCCATCACGGCAAGGCTGTGGATTTGATCGCCTCGGGCGCAGTCGACGTGAAGCAGTATATATCGCATCACTTTAGCCTGGATGATATCGGGGCTGCATTCGAGGCTGCAGAAGGACATTTGGGGATGCGCGTTATCGTTCATCCATAGGAGGCAGATATGACGGGAATGATCTCCGCGTCACTGATGTGCGTCGATTTCGCAAACATTCGCGAGAGCATACGCGCGCTGGAAGCGGCGCGTGTCGAATACCTGCACATCGATATTATGGACGGCAAATTTGTGCCGAACTTTACGCTCGGCCCGGATTTTGTGCGCAGCATTCGGGATATGACCGATATTCCCTGCGATATTCACCTGATGATTTGGGAGCCGGAACGCCACATCGCCTCATTCGCCCCGAGAGAAGGTGATATCGTGAGCGTGCATGCGGAATCCACGGTGCATCTGCAGCGCACGCTGCAGATGATTCGCGACACGGGCGCGCGTGCTGCAATCGCGATGAATCCCGCCACGCCGCTGTATTCGATGGATTTTGTGGTCGATGATTTGGATGTCGTTTTGGTGATGACCGTCAATCCCGGCTATGCGGGGCAAAAACTGGTGCCCGCATCGCTACAGAAAATCGGAGACACGCGAAAATATCTGAATGAACACGGCAGCGCAGCGCTGATCGAGGTGGATGGCAACGTCAGCGTCGAAAACGCAATTAAGATGCGTGAACAAGGCGCAGATATCTTTGTTGCGGGAACATCCAGTTTATTTATGAAGGATCGAAGCTTGCTTGAAAACGCAAAGGAGCTTCGCCGGGTTATCTCGTAAGCAAATCATAATAAGGAGGGGCGTTATGTTAGTTGGCATTAATCTGTTGTTGTGGACGGCTTCCCCGAGTTTTGCAGAGCACGGCTGCCTGCTTGAAAAACTAAAGGACTGGGGTTTTGACGCGTTCGAGATCGGCGTAGGCGGACTCAGCGCATCGGAAGTGGCACGGTTCGCAAAAAGGGCGGACGAGCTTGGGCTCGAGCCCTGCGCGCTCGATGTAT
>JAUYTF010000288.1 GCA_030695285.1 Eubacteriales bacterium
TTTAAAAAAACGACCGGGCAGACGATTTGTGAATATCGGAAAAATTAGGTTTTTCGAATGACTAGATCAAGATTTTGAATCTCTCTATATTTATTGAAATAACGCATGAAGAATCTGCATTGCTTAAATTCGACAAAAAATCCTATGATGAGTTGAAGCTGAAGTTAAGCGCCGCCCTTGAAAGTCGATACTTCGGAAAAAAGTACGGGTTCTTGATTTCGGTTTAATAAAATTAGGAGGATGACGAATGAAAAAGTTACTCAGAGTGTTTGCGTTGCTGCTGACCGTGGTATTTCTGGGTTCCATGCTCTTTGCATGCAGCACACCGCAAGCTCCAGCTCCGGCTCCGGCGCAAGCGGAAGAAGCAACATCCGCCCCTGCAGCCCCGGAAGCGCAAGAACCTGTTGAAAAGGCCAAGTTGCTTGTATGGGAACATACGCCGCAGTTCGAAGAACCGCTGAAACAAGTGATCGCGGCATTTATGAGCAAGAATCCGAACATCACAGTAGATTACGAAATCAAGACACCCGACCAGTATTACAATCTTCTTGCTACCACGATACAGGCGGGCGAAGCTCCGGATCTATTTTGGACAAATGGTACGGCGACGTCAAATTACGGCGGGTATGCAAATCAGGGCGTATTGATGGACATCACTGACAAGGTTGACCTGTCGTTCTATCCCGCCGCAGCGCTCAAGCTTGTCGATATCGACGGACGTTACTACTCTACACCGGGCGCAACGGCTGATACCCGCGCAGTATACTATAACAAAGATATCTTCACAGAGCTTGGGTTGAGCGTTCCGAAAACGTTCGACGAGTTTGAACATAGCCTACAAACCATATTAGATGCAGGGTATGTCCCTCTTGCACTTGGTGGAAGCTTCTTTTGGAGCACACTGTTTACGTTTGAGCCGATTCTCGCAGCTATGGCACCCGATTGGTTGGAAGCTGCTGCGAAGAACGAAGTCAGCGTGAACGACCCACGTGTTGCCGATGTCTTTAAGAAGATGATTGAGTGGGGCGAAAAGGGGTATTTCGGACCCGGTTATCTCGGCGTCGACGAGGGCGGCCAACTTCTCGCATTCTCGAAAGGCGAGGCCGCAATGACGATTACCGGTTCTTGGAATGTTTCTACATTTGCGAGCAACAATCCTGACTTGAAATACGGCGCGTTCCAGCTTCCCAGAAGCGATGGGTTACGCCCGATGATCGTAACCTATGCTTGTGGATTCGCGGTTTCAGCCAATACGGAGTATCCAGAAGCCGCGATTGCGTTTGCGCAGTTCGCTTCAAGCATTGAAGGCCAGTCGATCTGGGTGAAGGCTCTCAATGGGATACCCGGTTTGCCGGGAATCGTGTCGGATGATCCTGTCATTGCGGAAATGACGCAGAACGATGTGCAAGTAGAGAGCTTCTACAGCATATTGGGCGATTTCGCGGCGGAAGGCGCAAATCCACGTCAGATATTGGAAGAGGACGCCACAAAAGTTCTTTCGGGTAGTTTGACACCAGAAGAGTTCCTGCAGTCGATAGAAGCATTGATGAAATAGTTTGGCATGCAAGGACAGTGTCTACGCCGTGGATTGTTATGTCCGCCGTATGTCACTGTCCTTTATTTTGTAGAGGTAGTACATGAATTTTTTCAAAAAGAGACCATATTTACAGTTTGTTTCTCCCGCAGTGGTGCTATACACCACCTTTATGATCGTTCCAATTCTGTTCGCCGTATATATGAGCTTTCACGATTGGTCGGGAATTGGGCCAATGAAGTTCATTGGTTTCGGTAACTTTGTAAAATTATTAACGGATCCGAGAATTTCGAAGATTTTTTTGAATGCATTGGGCAATAACCTGAAGTTTACTGTTTGCGTCCTGACGATCATCCTAACAGTGCAGTTGGTGTTCGCCTATTTGCTTCACATCAAAATTCGCGGTAGTAAGTATTTTCAACTTGTCATATTTTTACCGTATGTCATCAGCACGGCGATCATCGGGTTCTTCACGCTGATCGTTTTTGACCCGAACTTGGGAATATTGAACAATCTTCTCGGACTTCTCGGCAGAACTGATTTGAAAAGCGCTTGGTTTGGGAATCCAAAGATATCGTTTGCACTGCTGGTTATGGTCATACTGTGGCAGAGTGTCGGTGCGGGAATGATGATCTTCTACGCGAATATGAAGGACATACCTCGATCGGTCATCGAGGCGAGCGTTATTGACGGAGCCGGAGAGTGGACGCGCTTTACCAGAATCGTCATGCCGTTGCTTGCTCCCTCATTTACGACCAACATCATTCTGGGTGTGATTTGGAGTTTAACAATATTCGACATACCATTTTTAATTGGTGGCCCGCAGGGAGGCATCAACAACTCCATTGACTTTGCAAATCAGTTTTTTTACCGCTCTTCGTTCGGAAGCGCTTATTTCGGCGAAACATCACTTGGATTTGGCGCAAGTATCAGTGTTGTGATGTTCTTGATCATTTTCAGCGTGTCTATGATTCTGTCAAAGCTCCTAAAGCGCTTTAAGTCCAATGACGACTAAGGAAGGCAAAATGAAACGTTCTTATTCCATTACCGATACCAAGACGTCGCGCGGTGTAAAAAACATCTTCTCAGTTTCGTTGATGATGTATTCGCTCATCGCGATTGTGTTGATACTCATCACTGTGCTTTCCTCCTTTAAGACCAAGAGCGATCTGGTCAATAATACGCTGGGGTTTCCTCGATCGTTTACAATCGAGAGCTATGAGCAAGTCTTGGTTCACGACAAATTCTGGCTATACTTCATCAACAGCACTGTCGTGGCCGTGGGCGGCGTAGTGCTGCTGCTGTTCGTCTCCTCCATGGCGGGATATGGACTGTCAAAGTTCCGGTTCAAAGGCAAAGACGGTTTGCGGTCATATTTTTTGTTAGGTCTGATGTTCCCGATTCAGCTCGGTATATTGCCGCTGTTTGTCATGCTGCGCGCACTGGGCTTGATCAACAATCTTTTTGGCTTGATCTTGCTCTACGCGGCTAACATGTCCTTTGCAGTGTTTGTTTTTGTGAATTTTTTAAAGACAGTACCGGATGCGCTGATCGAATGCGCACGTATTGACGGTGCGAGCGAATTTAGAATCTATTGGAAGATCGTACTGCCGCTTTCACGGCCTGTGCTTTCCACGGTGGGACTGATCAGCTTTGTGACGATGTGGAACGATTTTTATATGCCGCTGGTGTTCCTGACAAAAGAAAATGTACGCACACTTACACTAGGCGTTTACCGATACATGAATAATTTCTTGGAGAATTGGCATCTGGTGTTTGCAGCCGTAACGGTAGCACTCATACCCGTAATCGTCGTATTTTTTCTGTTTTCCAAACAGATCATCGCTGGGCTGACCAGCGGAGCGGTAAAGGAGTAGATGACATGGATTTTGTCGCGGATTGGATTTGGGACGAAAGCAGCGAATACGAAAAAAACTATTGGCTGTGCTTTCGAAAAACATTCCTTGTGCGCAGTGTGCGGTCGGCTGCGCTGTACATCTCCGCCGATTCAAGATATACCGTTTACATCAACGGAACCATGGTTGGCAGAGGTCCGGGTCGCTATTGGCCATTCGCGATCGATTTCGACACGTATGATGTATCACGGTTATTGGTAGAGAACGAGAACACTCTTGCAGTTGAGGTCAATCACTATGGTACGTCAACCTCTCAGTACATACATCAACCGGGTGGACTGTTTGCGCAACTTGATATGGGTTTATCTTCGGGTCAAAAGCAGTCGGTATGTTCAGACGACACATTTAAATGCTTCCTATGCGAAGCCTTTTCCACAAATACATCCAGGGTGAATGTCTCACAGCCATATGTTGAAGCATTTGACGCGCGGAAGATGGACGCGCATTGGAAATTTGCCGGATATGATGACAGCACGTGGCAGCCGTGCGTGTTGGCGCAGAATGCCCATGAAAAGAAGTCGTGCATGATACCGCGCGATATCCCATTGCTTGCGGAGAGTAAAGAGTATCCT
>JAUYTF010000293.1 GCA_030695285.1 Eubacteriales bacterium
TGATCTCGTCCCCGCTGTCCACGCGCGCCTTTGCATCTGCGGCTGAAATCTTCCTGTATTGCACGGGTGTGCTGGTTGGTGTCGGTTCCGGCATAGGCGCAGGCACAGCGCAAGCCGAGAACGTCAGCACAGAAAGCGCGAGCGTGAGGATTGCAAGGATACGTTTCATGTAATTACCTCCGAAAAAAATGGTCGTTGGCAAATGCTATGCCAGCGTGATAGCGCCCATCGGGCAATAGCGCACGCATTTGCCGCATTGGATACATTTGTCCATGTCCGCGGTTGGCGCAGCAAAACGAACTTGCTTCAGCGCGTCTACAGGACAAACCCGAACGGAAGGACACGGGTGGTTTTCGGGGCAACGGCTGCGGCTTATGCGAATGATTGCATCGGCTCCGACGGGCTGTTTCTGCTCTGGTTCGCCGCCAAACATCTGGCTCCAAATACTGTTACTCAAGTGAACACCTCTATCAAAATTTATTACTTTTATAATAGAGCATTTTGCGCTTGCTAACCGTAACCAAGTCACGAAAACGGGAGAAGCGAGCGCGGCTTGCGCAGCGAAGCGGGATTTGTTAGGATAATACCGAAAACAGAAGCGGCAAACGCGATAGGAGGTAGCAGTATGACGGCAGAGCAACTCTGGCAGGATTTTTTGAAAATTACGGGTAGAGATCCGAGGACGAAATATACGGATTGCTTTTACTTTGAGCTGAGTGAGCGGCTGGCAAACGACCTGCTTGCGCTCGTGCTTGCGGGCAAAAAGCGGGCGACGGCGGGCAGCCTTTACGCCTATACGCCGGAAGAGATACCAAAGCCGGGCGATCTTTCCATCGTGACGGACTGGGACGGTAATCCGCGCTGCGTGATTGAGACCAAGGAAGTCCGTGTGATTCCGTTTTGCGAGATGACGTTTGAAATCTGCTCCCGCGAGGGGGAGGACGACACGCTCGAGTCGTGGCAAACGGGGCACAGGCGGTTTTTCACCGAGGATGGGAAAGAGATGGGGTACGAATTCACGGAGGATATGCCCGTGATATTTGAGGATTTTGAGGTGGTCTATCGGGTGGACTGATGATCTTACAGGATCATCTCATACGCAGTCGGCTTTCCTTGGCAGTTGCAGAAACATCAACACACAAAAAACGGCACGCTCGGAGTATTCCGGCGTGCCGTTTTGGCGGATGCGGCTGATTATGGTTCGGGGTTGATTTGGGGAGACGGCGCAGCAGCTCCGCCTTTTGCCAGCAGCAATCCCGAGGCTGCGGCGGTTAAGGGCGCTGCGGCGACGAGGCCGAACGAGCCCACAAGCGTATGGATGATCTCCGAGGCGACGTATTTATAGTTAAACACGTTTATCATCGGCGTTCCCTGCGCCATAAAGACCATCAGCAGCGCGATATAGCTGCCCGAATACGCCAGCAGCAGCGTGGTGGTCATGGTGCCCATTGCAGCGCGGCCGACGCGCATGCCGCTCATCATCGCCTCAACGCGCGAGAGATCCGGCCGCTTTGTGACGACTTCATTCACGGCGGCGGCAATATCGACCGAAAGGTCCATCATTGCACCGCTGGCGCCAATGAAGATGCTCGCCATGAAGATCTGCGTCAGGTTCAGGTGCTCATATCCGCTGTAGAGCAGGCTTTCGGAATACGACATCACCGCGCCGTGGATATGAAACGCGCTGGTGCTGAGTACTCCGAGCGCGGCTGTGACGATCAGGCCTGAGATCGCGCCGGTGCAAGCCGCGAGGGTGATTCGGTTAAATCCGAATACGAGCGCAATGATCAGAACCGTGAGCGCCGCGGTCAGCAGCGAACCCACCAGAATCGGGTTTGCGCCTTTGAGGCATAAGGGAACAAGCACTTTCCAGATAGACAGCACGGACAGAATGAAGGAAAGCACCGCGCGAAGCCCTGACCAGCCCGCAAAGAGGATTAAGAGTGCGAAGAACGCCAGTAGAAGAAAAATCTCCCCGCTGATGCGGTAGTGGTCTATCAGGCTCACGGACGCGACGGAATCATCGTCCAGACTCACGAGCACGAGCGCTGTCTCGCCCGATTGAAACACTTTGTCCTGCTCAAGGGAGCCGCTGAGCAGATTGCCCGCGCGATGTGTTTCGCCTTTGTGGCTGCCGCCGAGCAGCAGCACCTCGCAGCTCTGCTCGCCGGAGCGGACAAGGCCCGTGTCCTTGATGGTGCTGTCATCCGTGCTGACGATGCGCGCCGCAACGCGCTCTTCGCTTTTCAGCCGTCCTGCGCCCGCGCTCTCAAAGCCTGTTGGCAGAAGAAGCAAAACGGAAATCAGAACCAGACAGATGACGGAGGACAACCAGTTTCGTTTACGGTTATGCTGATTCAAGATAGTACTCCTCGTATTTGCTGCGATCGCATCGCGGCTTTTATTTCGATGGCACGTTTAAGGCACGCATTTTGCCGTTGTTTCTGCATCAGACGGCTTTGGCGCCCGCCGGAGAGTGGCGGGCGCCGTGGTCATGATGTTCCGATTAGGCGTATCGCTTAGCCGATGCCAAGGATCTGCGCCATCTTGTTGTAGATGTCCGTGTTGTCATAGCCGCCCGTGAAGAGCTCCGCGCCAACGCCGCTGGCATAGACCGCGGCGGGGAGGCCGGTGTGGGAATAGGAGGCGAAGTTGATGCCGGACTTATTGTTCAGCAGATGGGTGACGGTGACGGAGAACGGTGTGTAGGTGCCGAACTGCACATACTCTTCCTGCGTCTGGAGGGATTTGCCGCTTGCGTCGGTGCCAAAGCCGCCCGCGAGGGTCAGGTCGTAGGCCTTCTTGAGTTCGCCGGCTTCATAGTCCGTCAAAATCAGCGTCTTGTTTGCGGCTGCTTCTGCATTTTCCGGCAGCACAAGCCCAAAGAGCGCGGTCACATCCGCCATCGCGTTGGCAAACGGGGTTTTGTTGGCAACATAGTTTGCGATGTAGTCCGCGTCAAACTTGGCGTAGGAGATGGACTGCTGGTTGATGTTCTTGAGGTAGGTGTTGTAATTGGTGCCAGCATAACCGATGGAGAGAGCGCCGGTTTCATGATCGCCCGTGACGATGATCAGCGTCTCGTCCGGATGCTTGGCTGCAAAGTCGATGGCAACCTGAATCGCGTCTGCAAAGGCGAGCGTATCCTGGATCGTAGACCCCGCGTCGTTGGCATGGCAGGCCCAGTCGATCTTGCCGCTCTCGACCATCATGAAGAAGCTGTTGTCTTTGAGCATGGTCACGCCCTGCTGCACATAGTCTTTGAGTGCCCAGGCGGAGGCAGCGCGGTCGATTTCATAATTCATGGCGTTGCTGTCCGCGAGGTCTTCGGCGATGACGATGGCTTTGCCCGCGGTAGATGTAAGCGCCTGCGCTTCGGCCTGCGTCTTGATAACTTTGTAGCCCGCGGCGGCTGCCAGCTCGTAGAGATCGGTCTGGGGCTTGTCGCTGCTGTTGCCCGTGGGCTTGAGTAGCGCGCCGCCCGCGAAATAGTCAAATTCGCTGTCGATCAGTTCGAGGCCGATTTCGTAATAGTTGTTGCGGCTCGGCTGATGCGCGTAGAACGCAGCGGGCGTGGCGTGGTTGATGTTCACAGTGGAGATGATGCCGATCTTGTAGCCCATCTCTTTTTTGAGCGTTTCGGCGATGGTCGTATACGTTTTGTTCTTGGCTTCGTTCATGTTGAGAACGCCGCTGTAGGTTTTGCGTCCGCTGGCGATAGAGGTCGCAGTCGAGGCGGAATCCGGGCAGAACGAGGTCGAGTCATAGGTGGTGGCAGAGCCCGCGATGGGGAATTTCATGAAGTTGAGCATTTCGTTCGTGGTCAGGATGGTGTCCTTGTCCGCGTTGATGCTCAGGTAGGCCGAGGCGGTTTGAAACTGCGGATACGTCATGCCATCTCCGATGAAGAGAAAGACGTACTTCGGTGCGGCGAAGGTGGTCTTGCCCTCGTTGCGCACGGGGGTGGTGACACCGGTGCGGGGGGCTGTGGCGGTTTCATTCTGCGCGGCTGCAAAACCGACGGGAATGGCTGCCAGAAGCAGCGCCACCGCGAGCAGGATTGGGAGCAAGCGTTTGCGGTTCATGGAAAAAATCTCCTCTCATAAATCCCTTATTTTATTGATATCCGCATTGTATCAGCGCAATGTTAAGCGCGCGCTTTCGTTTGGGTAAAATGCTGATGAAGCGCGTTGCCGGAAGAAAGAGCGTTACTGCGCGCTTTTTGGCAATTTATGCGTACTTTGTGTCAACAACACGTAAACCCGCACGCGCTTTTCTAACAGATTATATGTATGTTGGCATATCGGGTTTTAATTGGCGATTGGCGAAACCGGAAAAGGAGGAGGAACGGCAAAAAAACGCAAGCGAACGCAGAATGGAATCGTGAATGGATCAAAAACGAAACCAAGTGCCCGCCGTCTCACGGGACTCTATAACAAGCAATATCTGCGCGAAAGTACGCGGCGCACACGCCGGATGGGCACAGGACGGCGCTGCTGTTCATCGACGTGGACGATTTTTAGACCATCAATGATACCTACGGGCATTTGGTGTAAGATGAGGTGTTGTGCGAGTTTGCCGCCTGCATCAAGGTCAACGTGCGCGTCGCAAACGATGCCATCCGTTAAGGCGGGGATGAGTTTGTGATCGTTTTGGAGAGCACAGGTGCGGAGGAGACATTTCTCGTTGCGGAGCGCGTTCGCTCCTGCGCGGGGGAGCTTGCGTTCTACGACGGGGAGTCGCTGTTTCATATCACGCTGAGCATCGGACTCATCGAAGGAAGCGCGCCGCTCCATGAGCTGCAGGAAAAGCAGACCGTGCAATGCATGCCTCCAAGAACAAGGGCAAGAACAAGACCACGCTCTTTGCAGAGGACGGCACGGACCGCGCGTTTCATATGAAGTTATCGTAGCGCGAAGTGCTCCTACTGGCGAAAAAATAATATACAGAAAACATATTAAACCTATTGACAAAGTATT
>JAUYTF010000298.1 GCA_030695285.1 Eubacteriales bacterium
TGTTGTATGACTGCCAATGCGACGGAATGCACGGATCGATTGTGAGAAACTCCCCTTCTTTGCGGATGCCGAGGATGGACTCCAATCCCGCGCGATAGAACCAGCCCGCGGCTCCGGTATACCAGGACCATCCCCCGCGCCCCAAATGCGGCCAAACGGCATACACGTCTGCGGCAAGGGCATAGGGCTCTGTTTTGTACTTCATGTAGCCGCGGTAACTGCTTGTGTGATGAATCGGATTGATCAGATCATAGAGCGCCAGCGCCTTTTCTCCCTTGTCCAGTTTTGCAAAGGCGATGATCGCCCAGGCGGCGGCATGTGTATACTGTCCGCCGTTTTCGCGAACGCCGGGGACATAGCCTTTGATATAACCGGGCTCGCTCTTTCCTTTGTCAAACGGAGGGGCAAGCAGCTTGATCAATCCCTCTTCCCGGTTCACCAGATACTCCTCGAGTGCTTGCATAGCTTTTGCCGCACGCTCCGGCTCCCCGCCGCCGGATAACACCGCCCAGGACTGGGCAATGGAGTCGATTTTGCAATCAACATTGTGAACCGAGCCCATCGCTGCGCCGTCATCAAAGTATGCGCGGCGATACCAGTTGCCGTCCCAGCCGTGTTCTTCGATGGCAGCCAGAAGCGATTTACGGGTTTCGATCAACATGTTTGCCGTCGCATCATCACCCTCTATGGCGCATATCGGCGAGAACAGCGCTAGCACGTTTACGAGAAACCACCCGAGCCAAACGCTCTCTCCAAGCCCCTTTTCGCCAACGGCATTCATGCCGTCATTCCAGTCCCCGCCGCCCATCAGCGGCAGGCCATGCTCTCCGAATCGCAAAGCTCTTCGGATCGCTCTGAGGCAGTGCTCGTAGAGTGTTGCGTGCTCTTTGGATGCCGACGCCCGCTCATAGCGTTCACGCTCGATTTCCAACAGCGGCGTGCCCCGTAGGAACGGTATTGTTTCGTAAAGGATTGTGCTATCCCCGCTGATGCGCATATACTCCGCTGTGACATATGGCAGCCAAAGGAAATCGTCTGAAAAGCGCGTGCGTACACCGTTGCCCACTGGTTCGTGCCACCAGTGCTGTACATCGCCCTCGATAAACTGGCGCCCAGCGTGCAGCAGGATCTGCTTTCTTGCCAGCGCCGGGTTTGTAGCCGCAACGGCGAGCACATCCTGCAGCTGATCCCGAAACCCGTATGCGCCGCCGGACTGATAAAAGCCCGTGCGCGCCCAGAGTCGGCAGGTGATGACCTGATAGAGCAGCCAGCCGTTCTGCAATAGGTTCATAGCGTCGTTCGGCGTCTCGACGCGCACACCGCTTAGCGTCGCCTCCCAGCTGGCGATAGCAGCTTGTAGCGCCGCCTGCGCTTTTTGCGCATTGAGATACTTGCCGCTCAAACGTGAAGCCTCCCCCGCGCTGTCGGCAGCTCCCAGCAGGAACACGATCGTTTTCTCTTCGCCCGGTTGCAGTTCTAGCTCGACCCGCATTGCGCCGCAGGGGTCGAGTCCGATGCCATGCGTGCCGGAAAGGCCGTCCCGCCGGAGACAATCCGGCGACAAGAGCCCGCCGCGTCCAAAGAACTCCTTGCGATCTCCCGTCACCGTACGCTCCTTAACCGAACAATCCATAAAGCAGCGCTTCTGGGGGAAATCGTCGTTGTATGGATTCTTCATCAGCAGCGCGCCGGACGCGCTGCAGGAGGTTTGTATATGCATAGCCGTGGTTTGGTCGCTCACGCCGAGCACGGGACGCACGTAATACGTCGCGCTGAGCAGTCTTGGCGTGTTGGTTTCATTTTTTAACACCAGCAGGCTGATCTTCACGGTGTCCTTGACGGGAACAAACTGTGTGAGCGTCTGCACAATGCCAAGGCACGAATGCTCAAACACTGAGTAGCCAAATCCGTGCCGTACATCATAGCGTCCATCATCCCGAATCGGGAGCGCTGTCGGCGTGAAGATTTGGCCTGTGTCCCTGTCGCTGATGTAGATCACCTCGCCCGGCGGATCGGATACGGCATCGTTTGACCACGGGGTCAGGCGGAACTCGTGGCTGTTTTCACACCAGGTATAGCCCGAGCCGGATTCTGAAACGATAAAGCCGAAGTTCGGGTTTGCGATCACATTAATCCACGGCGCGGGCGTATTCTCGTGCTCCAGACGGATGCAATACTCTTTGCCATCCGGGCGGAATCCGCCAATACCGTTGTCATATAGAAGCTCCTGCTCCTGCGCGATCAGAGCGGGATATATGGCGGTCTCTCCCGTGAACAACATTTTTGCGGGCAAGCGCCGTTCGCCAAATCCAGTGAGCTGCGCCTCCATGCTGCCACTGCCGCCTTGCAGATAGATGCGTGCAGCGGAGATGAGCAGCGATACATCCTCACTTGTGAGCTCGTTGCGATTCAGCACCACGATTTCATCCGGGCACAACATGGCAGTATATCGCTTGTAAGACCCTACGATACCCGTCACCAAATCACGCAGCGGCGAGGTGTAGGAGGATTCCTCACTGACGATGACAATCATGTCGGCGAGGATATCCATCACACCCCAATACTCATACGCTTTGATCGCCTCATGCAGCAGGGGAATCTGGGCTTCTGCGGTGAGCTCAACCAGCAGGATGGGCAGATCTCCGGAGATGCCATATCGCCAGAGCGAAGACTGTCCATGGAGATTTGGCGCGATCTTTTCGCTGTTTGCCCGCCGCGCGGGACTTAAAAACAGCAGGTGCGAGAGCATATCCAGAAACAGGATAATCTCTGATGCTTTAAAGTCACGGTACTTCGTTTCGATGCGGCTCCGTTCATGGGCGCGAAGCGCACTGAGCTCTATGTCTCTCGGCAACTCATACTGTTTCGCAATCGCAAACAGGCCGTCTTTGCTGTCCGCTGTGACTAAAACAAATGAAACCGATGCCGTTCTTCCCGGTTGTATTGTTACCCTCGTTCGCAGGCTGATGATTGGATCGAGCACCGCGCCAACGGTGCCGGAAAGTGGCGCGCTGCGCCGGAGTGCCTGCGGGCATGCGGCATCGTTGCCGCGGCCCAAGAACTGCATGCGATCCGTTTCGAACTCGATTTCCTCGTTCTCATCCGCATTTTTCACTATAAACTCGCCCAGCCACATCTCCTTTTCCTTTTCGGATCTTGGGCGGCGTTTTGCGGTGACCATGCCGCTTAGTGCATGGTAACCGGTTTCAACAAAGAGATTGCTGAAAGCCATATGCGCTAGATCCGATGGACGCGGCGCGAGCACAATCTCGCAATAGCTGGTGATCTCGATCGTTTTCGTCGAATTAGAGTTGTTTTTCAGCGTAAGTTTGCGTATTTCGGCGTTGTCGTCGGTTGCGACAAAAACCTCGGTTTTGGTATCGATCTCCCCGTCGGAGCGCCGATAGACCGCTTTGTCGTCAGCAAACTCAACCTCGTAGAGATCCGCCGTTTTGTTCAGCGGCGCATAGGCAGACGACCAGACCGTCCCGCTTTCCACATCGCGCAGATACAAGAACCTTCCGAACGAATCAATCGTGCTGTCCTCGCGCCAGCGTGTCATTGATGCGATCTTGTTTTTGCTATATCCCGTGCCCGCGTCCGTCAGCATCACAGAATAGTTTCCGTTGGAGAGAATATGCACCCGCGGTAAAACCTGATTCGGTCGGCTCATCACACGAGCGGGCAGTTCCTGATTGGAGAATTTGAATGTCGGCTGCGCAGCTTTTTCCTTTGTCGCCTTGGTCAAGATGATATTGACAGGCACCTTTTCCTGCAGCAGATGGCGATGCGCGAGAATTGCGGGATTTCTCATAAACCGATTCTGCATGCGGTGTTGATGGAGATATTCGTTGATCGCAAGCAGGCTCATCCCCTGATGATGCGCCATATAGCTCTTGATTACGACGCGCCTCGTCTCAAAATATAGCCGTTCCTTCGTATAGTCTGCCGCTTCATAGAATCCATATGGGCCTTCGATCTGCTCCTCTTTGAGCCGGGCAATGTTTTTCACCGCTTCCGCAGGATTCACGAGCAGCGCCAGAAAAGTCGCGTAAGGCGCAACAACAGAATCCTCGCTTAAACCTCGCTTTAATCCGAGCCACGGAACGCCAATGGCCTTATATTGATAGTCGTTTCGTTTGTCGAGCGCATTGTAGGCCGACTCGGACATTCCCCAAGGTATGCTGCGCATCTTTCCGAATTTAATCTGGCTCTTTACGGCAAACGAGCAGGCTTCGTCGAGCAGCGTATTACGGTAGCTTTTCATCACGAGTAGTGGCATTAAATATTCAAACATGGTTCCCGTCCAGGAGACGAGGCCTTTGTATTTGCCCACCACCGTCAGCGTCCGCCCCATGCTGAACCAGTGCGCGGAGGGAATTTCACCGTTCGAAATCGCGATATAGCTCGCCAGCCGCGCCTCGGACGCGAGTAGATCGTAATAGGAGTCCGTTCGTTTGCTCTCCTCCAGGTTGTACCCGATGGAGAGTAGTTTCTTTTTCTCATTGTAGAGCGGGTAGAATTGAACGGCGGATACCAGCGTGCGGATCCGGCTGATCAACGCCGTGCACTGCAACACCACACGCAGAGATTTCTCCGACGATTCCAAAAGCACAATCTTTATGCCGCTCAGCCACGGCATGATCTCTGGGCCAAGTTGCACTTCGGTGCCCATGGTCGGATCAAGCATGCGCCCTGCGAGCGCTGACGCAGCTCGTTGGCGCGCGGGCAATTCGCCGAAGGCACAGTTGCCGTCCAGCAGATCCAATAATGCGCCGAGGTCTTCCGGTGTGTCGGCCGCCTTCGGCAGAGCGCGCGGCAGCAATGCCGCTGAGAAACAGGCCTCCAGCGTGGAACGCAGCGCCTGCATCTGCTCTGTCGCTTTTTCCAGCCAAACGTCGCCTTCGACGATCGCATCGTCCAGCTGATCCTGCCAGCCACGCAAGGAGGCATGCATCGCGCGCAAGCCGGAAATCGAGGCTGTTCCGGCTGCAACAACATTTGCTTTCGCCTCTTGAACTCGCGCTCGCCAGATGTCCGCTTGATCTCCCTCCGCGCAGGAAACCGTTGTGGAGAGCCCGTCGAAAAAGTGAATGTCAAACAAAGGACGCTCAAGATACTCCTCCAACCCTCGCGCGAGCGTCATGAGATACCCGGTGAGATTTCCGCTGTCTACGGTGGAGACATAGGCCGGAAACAGAGGCTTAAGCGTACCCGTATCGTACCAGTTATACAAATGCCCGTTCCATTTGGGCAGGCGTTCGATGGTCTTCACCGTCTTCTCCACCATGTCGATCATCTCGATGGTGCCGATAAAGCCCATATCGCGCGCGGTCAGCACCGCGAGCAGACCTAAGCCGATGTTAGTCGGCGAGGTGCGCGCGGCAACGCCCCGATATGGCTCCGCCTGATAATTATCCGGCGCTAGAAAGTGCGTTTTTTTTCCGACAAACTCCTCAAAGTATCGCCACGTTTTTCTGGCGATCTTTTCCAGTTCTGTTTTGGTGCTGGGGTCGATGACGGTCGATTCTGCCGTTTCTTTGCTGACTGCATATGCGATTACAGGCGAGAAGGCCCATAGGAGTATCAGCGGCATCAGAAGCAAGACACGGGCGTCTTGTGTCGCCAGCACCGCAAGCGCGGCAAATGCAAGCGCCTGCCAGATTGCAGCCTGCATCCAGACAACATAACCGCCCAGAGAAGTGATATGCATCGCCTCGGAATCCGCAGAGGTAACCCACTCGAGCAGGTTCTTCTTCGTAATCCATACCCGCGTGAGCGTCAACAGAATTGCGCTGACTGCCTGCCAGGCCTGGTAGGGCAAGAGCGTGATGTCCAGCAGCCCCTGCAACAAGGCAGATTTGAGCGAATCGACAACCGGGAGGTAACGCCGCGTGCGCGCGTTTCGGCGAAAGAGGGATAGACAGCTGCTCAATATCGCGCCCATCAAGGGCATTAGCATGGTCAGCAGCAGAAAGCAGAACCACACCGCTGCGCTCCCCGGCAAAGCAGTCACTGCCAACAGCGCAAGCAGCATCAGTGCGGGCGAGAGCTGGCTACGCCGCAGATTATCGTAGATTTTCCATCGGGAGAGCGCTGAGAGCGGATTTTTGATCCATTTGCCGCCATCACTTCGCACACTTGGCAGCACGTAGGAAAGCAGTTGCCAATCTCCACGCATCCAGCGACGCTGTCTTGCTGCATAGGAGTGATATTGTGCAGGAAACCCATCCACCATCGTCAGGTCGGTCGCGAGTCCGGTTCTAAGGTAGGAACCCTCCAGCAGGTCATGGCTGAGCACCGTGTTTTCGGGGATGGTACCCTTGAGCACCGTCTGGAATGTCGCCAGATCATAGATGCCCTTGCCTGTAAAGATTCCCTCGCCGAACAGATCCTGATACACATCGGAGAGCGCACCGGAGTACGGGTCAACTCCATCCTGATTCGTATATATGCGCGAAAACAACGTCCCGACCACGCTCTCAACGTCGATATGCGGCTGGATCAGCCCATACCCCTTCGTCACAACACAGCGCGTCTCGTCCACAAACGGACGGTTTAGGGGATGCGCCATGGTTCCGATGAGTCGCTTAGCCATGCCGATGGGCAGGATTGTCTCGCTGTCCAGCGTGATTACATAGCAAATTTTATCAAAGGGCGGTGCCTCGGAGGACTCGCAGACAAAGCTCGTGTCGGGCGAACCCTGCACGAGGTCGTTGAATTCCATGATCGCGCCACGCTTGCGTTCCCATCCAATCCAAACATCGTTGCTTGCGTTATACTGCCGCTTGCGGTGGAAGAAAAAGAAGATCTCCCCGCCCTCGGCATATTTTCCGTTCAGTGCTTTTATCCCCGCCAGCGCGCTGATGATGACCTCTTCGTCTGCGGGCAGGTGCGCCGCGCAAGCATCCCCAAAAGCACCGATGATGGCAAAATATAGATTTCGCTCGCGGTTTCGAAGGTAGTGCTCCTCCATGGTTCTCATCACCTCCGCAACACGGCCAACATCCGGCAGCAGCGTAGGAATGATCACCATCGTGCTCAGCGCATCCGGAATACCGTCCTTGAGCTCCAGCTTAGGCAAAAGCGCAGGCTTCATCATCCGGCTGACGATGCGGTTGACAAGAAACATCGCGACTTCTGAAGCCGGCAGCAGCAGCGCAAGCGCGGCAATAACACCATACAACACCTTTGCGCTCGTTGCGGCATGCACGCTGTAGAGTACGCCAAGCAAGATGACGATTCCAGCGATGCCCGCAATCGCAAGAAGATACAGCACCCAGCGCGTCTTTCTGTGTTCGCTTACGGCGCGTCCAGCCTTCTTGCCTGACAACCGGCTTCTCAACTGATTGACGCCCTCGTCTATCAGATAATAGCCAACGTGCCCAGTCCGCCCGGAATCGGGTCCCTCCCCGTGCGCTTGCGCGGATAGCTTTACCGCTTCACGCGCGGTATGCACCTCGGAGCAGTGGCTGGCGCGCGCGATGCGCGTCACCTGTTGTTTATAGGTATCTCGTGTAGCCATATCCATCGTTTGGTAAACCATATCCCTGTCCGCGCAGAGAATCTGCTCAATACGGCTCGCCGCAGGCAGCAGCGCAGACCAGTCCAACGACGAAAAGTAATGCAGACGCTTGATGCTGCTCTCCATTGCAACGGTGGCAAGCGACTGCGCGCTGTGCTCCATCTGCGTCACTTCATCTGTGGATGTTCCAAGCTTGGACAGAATCGCATCCAGTATCTGCATAGCATCTGCAGCATTTTGCTCCGAACGGCGCAGACGGTAGCAGAGATGCTCGACAAACGGCAAATCTGTCCCTGCCCCCGTTCTTGCGCTTGCTTTTAAGATGGAACGAAAGCGGATGAGCCGGGGTGATTTGTCCAGCAGAAACGCATCATACACCGCATCCGCTTGCTTGCGGCTCTTGACCTCGGCGATGATGTCCTCGCATAGACAGCGAATGTCTTCCAGGTTCACGAGGCGCAACACGATCGGCAGCGCGCGCACCTCTCGCTCGGCAAGGATATTCTTTGCCTGGTAGGCGGAAAAGTAAGCGCGAAGCGTTTCGTCATCAAGCGCGCCGTTTGTGCCGGCAATCAGTTCCATCGCCATGACGAACACCCGCGCATACCCCTTGTAAGGGCCAGATTGTAACACGGGAAGGCGAAGATAATCCTTCTTTTTGAGCTCTCGATGCAGAACGTGATATTGGGACTCGATGATGTAGAAGTTGTCGAGCAACCACTCTGCAGGCGAGGAGATATCTACATTTTTTAGTAGATCGTCGTTGAGATATGCGCAGGCGGACTGGATCAGCTTATAATTGCTCTTCAGCCTTGGCATCGGCCAATCAAGTGTGTTGCGCTTTTTGGAAGCCATATGTGCGATGGTCGCTTGCCGCGCATATGTCTGCGGGTCTTCAACCGATAGCGCCGCAACGCGGTTATTCGCGCCGTGCTCCCGCAATTTGAGCAGTAGTGTTACTAATAAAAACAAAAAAGCACCAATAAAAACTATGATGCCCCATAGTAAAGTATCCATTTGTTCCAGAGCTCCTTCCAAACCGGTATCCTGCCGCGGGATGATTGCTGGTGTGTGTTACTATACTTGCTAACGTAATGGAGCATCGATCAGATCCTTGCCGCAGATGGTTTTTGACGATCTGTTAACCGGAGCCTGGCCAAATTGCGCCGCGATATTTGCTTTGCTGTAATGTCGATTCCTATACATCATATTATTCGAATGATTATTATCCCTATACAACATATTTCTATTCTCAATACTTTTAATATTATTATACTACACTTTCCGGCGATTCGTTCATGTATTAAGAAAAATACCAATTCGCTCCTTTTTTCTGGATTTTATATCGAGATTTAACGTTATTACAGCTTATCAGATGTTTCACGCGATAATGTGAATAATTATTATGATTTTATTTTATATTATACTAGCTATATATATATGAAAGATATATGATGAGTTCGAAAGCATCTTCCTGCTGCAAGGCATTATCATTACCGTTGGTCGCGATGCCGGACATGATTTCCGTGAGCGTGAGAAATCGGCTTTTGTACCGCATGGATCGCCGGCTGATCACGCTTCTTGAGAAAGTCTCTACAACTATAATCAGTACTGCATGCAGCGATTTGAACCGCATTGCAACAGCATGAATCGGAGGCCTGCCGTGAAACCATCCATCCATAACGAGCCCGCGGAGCATGCGCGCCCGCCAACCGGCGTTGATCAAGCGCAACATGTCACAAAATCGCAGGAGTACGCCGAGAGCATCATCAACACCATACTTGAGCCTTTGATCGTGCTGGATCAAGATCTTCGCGTGGTCACAGCAAGCCGCTCGTTCTATGAGGTTTTTCGGGTGAATCCAAAAGAGACGGTCGGCGAACGCATCTATAATCTAGGCAATAAACAATGGGATATTCCGCAGCTCAGAGAGCTGCTTGAAACCATCCTCCCCGAAAAGACGACGTTTGACAACTACGAGGTGGAGCATGATTTTGCGACCATCGGACGCCGCATCATGCTGCTCAATGCGCGGCAAATCCAGCGTGTACTCGGCAAAGAGAGAATCATCCTGCTCGCTATTATGGATGTCACCGAACGACGAAACATTGAGAAGGGACTGGAGAAAGCGCGCAAGGAACTCGCCGATGTCAAACTGTCCCAAGATGAAGCCTATGAATACTCCGAGAGCATCATCAACACCGTGCGGGAGCCTCTGATTGTGCTCAATCAGGATCTGCGCGTGGTCACAGCAAACCGCTCGTTCTACGAAGTGTTTCAGGTAAATCCGACAGAGACGGTTGGCGAGCTCATCTATGATTTAGGAAATAAGCAATGGAATATTCCCAAGCTCAGGGAGCTTTTAGAAACCATACTTCCGGAGAAGACGACATTTGATCATTATGAAGTTGAGCATGATTTCGCAACCATAGGCAGGCGTATTATGCTGCTCAACGCCAGGCAGGTCCACCGCGTACTCGGAAAAGAACACATCATTTTGCTGGCGATTGAGGATGTTACCGAGCGCAGGGACACGGAAAACGGGCTGGAGAAGGCGCATGAAGAGCTCAAGACACTGTCGATTGAACTCAAACGCGCTGACTTGGCAAAATCTGAGTTTCTCGCAAATATGTCGCATGAGCTCAGAACCCCGCTCAATTCAATCATCGGGTTTTCCGAAGTGCTCTATGACGAAACATTCGGGCACCTCAATGCAAAGCAAAAAAGCTACGTCAATAACGTTCTCACGAGCGGAAAGCACCTGCTTTTGTTGATCAACCAAATACTCGATATGGCAAAGGTGGAATCCGGCAAGATGCACCTTGTGCTCTCCTGTGTTGCAACCAAACCCCTTCTATATGAAATATCGATGTTGGTTGAAGACATCGTCAGCAAAAAGAAGATACTCATGTCGCTCGAAATCGACGAGGATCTACCGGATATCGAGGCGGATGAGCTGAAAGTAAAAGAGATTATCTATAACATCCTTTCCAACGCGGTGAAATTTACGCCAGAGTGCGGGAGTATCCACCTGATCGCGCGGCAGTCTGATGACAATATCGAGATTGTAATTCGCGATTCGGGCACCGGAATCGCCTTGGAAAACTTGGATAAGGTGTTTGAGGGGTTCTTTCGCGTCGACACGCCATATTCCCGCATCACCGAGGGAACGGGGCTTGGTCTGCCGCTCTCGCGAAAGCTCGTCGAGCTGCACGGCGGCGAGTTGACCATCCAATCCGCTGGGTTAAATCTAGGAACTACCGTACGGTTTACATTGCCGATTCTATCCCGTGGAGGCGGGCAAGTATGATGAAACGAGTCCTCGTTGTCGATGATAACAAAAACAATCGTATTCTGGAATCTGATATGTTAAAGATCGCCGGTTTTATCGTACTGGAAGCAGAGACTGCGCAGCAGGGCATTTCTCTGGCGCAGAAGGAGCGGCCGGATATTCTGATCATGGATGTCCGTCTCCCGGATATGCGCGGCACAGAAGCCGCGAAGATTCTGCGGCAGGACGACAACATGAGTAACATGCCGATTATTTTTGTTACCGCCTCCGTCATGAAAGAGGATAAGAGGGAGCTTGTGGGTATTTCCAACATCGGCTTCATCGGGAAACCCATCAACACACGAACGTTTGCGCTGGAAATCAACAGTTTTTTGGAGAGCGCGCAGCGTCGAATTGGAACTGAAGCAGCAAAGGATGCATGATGAAGAGTAAGCCTATCCTATTGGCCGTTGATGACCAACCGCAGAATATCGAGCTGCTAGAGGCGTTTCTCGTTCCGCAGGGGTACGACGTTCTTTGCGCATGCAGCGGCGAAGAAGCGCTGGCAAAGCTCGGTGAAAACGCAATCGATTTGATTTTGCTCGATGTCATGATGCCCGGCATGGATGGCTTCGAGGTGACGCGACGCGTGCGTGAAAACCTGTCCTTTCGGCTGCTGCCGATCATACTGGTCACTGCGCTTCGGGATAAGGATGACCACATCAAGGGAATCGAAGCCGGTTGCGACGACTTTTTATCAAAGCCGATCGACAGAACCGAGCTGCTCGCTCGCGTGCGCGCGCTGCTTAAGGTGAAGGCCTATCACGATTTACTCAACGATTATCAAAGGAAGCTGGAGTCCGATATTGCAACGCGAACGCAGGAGCTGCATCAGGCCCTTGCGGATACAAAAGCCGCGTCTCTCGAGATCATACATCGCCTGTCCACCGCCACCGAGTGCAAGGATGAGACGACGGGCAACCACATCTGTCGGATGAGTCACTTTGCTGCCGCCGTCGCGCGGCAATTGGGGCTGGACGAGGCAGCAGTGGAGTTGATTCTCTATGCCGCGCCTATGCACGATTTGGGCAAGATCGGCATTCCGGATCGCATTCTCCTTAAGCCCGCGAAACTTAGCCCGCTGGAATGGGAAATCATGAAAAAACACACGCTCATCGGCGCAGAGATTCTAAAGGACTCGGAGATTGAACTGCTACGCGTCGGCGAGGCGATAGCGCGAACACACCACGAAAAATGGGACGGTAGCGGATATCCCGCGGGTTTACGAGGTGTTGAAATCCCGCTTTACGGAAGAATTGTAGCAATTGCGGATGTTTTTGACGCGATGACTTCCGCGCGCCCTTATAAGGAGACCTTCAGTGTAGAAGAGGCGCTCGACAAGATCCGCGAAGGCAGAGGAAGCCATTTTGATCCAGATGTTGTGGATGCATTCTTCGAAATTCTCGATGAGATCCGCGCAATCAAGCAGCAATATGAAAGCAGCGAGCTGCAGGAGGCGGAAATGCTTGCATTTCGAATGCTGTTGAGCCAGTACCGCGAGAACACGTCCCAGTCTTTCCCCGCGCAATGACCGCGCAGAAGGCAACGAATCAACCACCAAGCAGCAATTGCATGGCCGCTTTGTCTATCGCAATAAACAAAGCACCTCATATGATTCAAAATGGATGGGCAGCGATATGAACGAATATGTAAACCAAAACAATCAATCTGAGTTACCGATGGCATTTGCACAGTTTTCCGCGCTGTTTGATGACGCAGGCCTCGCCCGTGATTGTGTTTTTACACAGGCGAATCCGGCATTTGAAGCGCTCTTTTCATTGAAGGAACAAGACGTGCTCGGCAAGACGCTGAGCGAGGTCTTCGAGCCGATGACGCACCCGCAACCCAATCAAATGCTGACCATTGCCGAGCGCGCAATTCAAGACGGAAGCGTCGATCTAGAGCAGTATCTGGTGAAGCAGCGTCGTTGGATCGGCGTGTCTGCTTTCTCCTGTGAGCCCTCGTCCATCACAGCTGTTTTTTTGGATCGAACCAATCAGAAGAAGGCTGCGCTTGCGCTCAAGGATGCCAATTTGCGCTTTCGCAAACTATTTAACACGGTATCCGACGCGGCGATCATCGTTCGTAAGAGCGACGGAAGTATCGTTGAAGCGAACACGAGCTTTCTCGCGCTTTCCCGCTTCACGCGCGGAGAGCTGGTCGGCAAGAGCATCTCCGGGCTTGGCTTATTCAAACGCACGGGTGACGAAAATAGTACCGCTGAGCAAGGGGTGACCGCCAGCAGCCTTGATCAAGCCGAGGTATCCATCCGCCGCAAGGATGGCGCTGCGTTTGACGGACTGATTTTTGCAAAGGAGATCCCGCTCTGGGGCAGTAAACATGTATGCATCTACATTCGAGATATTTCCATCCACAAGCAATCGGACGAAGCCTTGGTTATTTCCGAAGCAAATTACAGGCGGTTGTTTGAGGCAGCAAAGGATGGCATTCTCATTCTGGACGCGGAGACTGGCAAGATCACAAGCGTAAATCCCTTCTTAATCAACTTGCTGGGTTATAGTGAAAAGGAGTTTCTCGAAAAATGCATTTGGGACTTAGGGGTGTTCAAGGATATTCTTGCCAACCGCGAGAATTTTCTGGAACTGCAGAGTAAAGAGTACATTCGATATGAAAACCTGCCGTTGGAAACGGTCGACGGACGCAAAGTGCAAGTGGAGTTTGTCAGCAATGT
>JAUYTF010000327.1 GCA_030695285.1 Eubacteriales bacterium
GCAACGATGCGGAGCTCGGCAAGCCTTCTTTTGGATGATTACCATAAGCATCGCATTCAACGCAAAAGAGAGCCATGCGCGGCTCTCTTCTTATGTAGAGAACGCAGTTTTTTGCTATTTCCAGATGATCAAGTCTTCCAGCGGCTGGCGCGTCTTTTCGCGGTGCGGCGCTTCCGCACGGTAGCCAAATCCGGCCATGACGGAGACGCCAAACCGCTCCGGATCAAACAAACCCTCCTTCGACAGCAGCGCGTCTGTTTGTCGGCGGTGAAATCCCTCGATGGGGCACGAATCGATGCCGAGATAGGCCGCGGAGGTCATCATGTTCGCAAGAACGATATATGTCTGCTTGCTGGCCCAGTCGAACATAGCGCGTTCGCTCTCGAGCAACTCAAAATCCTCCTCCTGAAACGCGCGGTACTTTTCGCGCCGTTGAAGCACGATATCCGTCGGCTGGCGTTGAATATCCTGCATCATGTGGGTGATGAAATCAGCGGAATAGAGCATATCCGCCCGCTTCCGTGCAAGCAGCAACAGGAAATGGCTGGCGCCAACGAGGCTGTTTTGTGCGCCCCAAGCCAGAGGAAAAAGTTTTCGTTTGATCAAAGGATCGCGCAGCACAATCATCTTCCACGGCTCAAAGCCAAAGGATGTGGGCGAGAGCCGCGCCGCTTCCAGTATGGTGCGAAAGTCGTCATCCGATACCGCTCTGCTCGCGTCAAATTTCTTGCATGCGTGGCGGAAACGAAATACGTCGAGGATTTGTTCATTGCGGGATGTTTGTTCCATGATCGCTTCTCTCCTGTCGCCGGAATGGGATGCGTGTTTTGTTCGATCATACCACGCGGCGCACGGGTTGAACAGTACACACATGCAAGCGTTTGCAAGCGTTTGATCATTAGCAAGTCAAACGGTTTATTCTAAAGAACCAAAAATATCTGATTAACGTATTGACTTTGCCATCGTGTCAAGGTTTATCATGAAGATGCAATCCGGATTTGCAGACGATAACAGGAGGGGCAACATGTTCAAAATCGGCGAATTCTCCCAACTCGTGCGTGTTTCGCCGCCTATGCTGCGGCATTATGAAAAATGCGGGTTGATTTCACCCGCGGAGACTGACCCGTTTACGGGATATCGCCAGTATTCCGCGGCGCAGATTCCGCAGATCGGGCGCATTGCCGCGCTGCGGGACGTCGGGTTTTCGATCGAAGAGATCGGGGAAATCTTGCCGCGCATGGACGACAAAGCCTTTCTGGACAAATGGTTTCGTGAAAAATCGATCGAACTGCGCGCGATGATCGATGCTGGCCACGAACGCCTGACAAAGCTCATGCAGATGAGCGGCGAACTGCGAAAGGAGAAAACGATTATGTTATACGAAGTAGAACTCAAAAAGCTGGACGCGGTAAAGGTACTCGCCCTGCGGGGAATCATCCCCCAATACAACCAAGAGAGCATCCTCTGGGAAAAACTGGGCAACTATATCGCGCAAAACGCGATCGCCTGTCACAGCGACGGATACTCGACCTATTTTGACGAGGCATATATGGAAGCAAACCCCGATGTGGAGATTGCAGTGCCCGTGGATACGTTTGGCGAGAGCCGCGGCGAATTCGTTTATAAGGAGTATCCGGCGGTGGAGCTCGCGGCGACGCTGCGCTTCTCCGGTCCGTTTGACGGCGGCTATGACGCGGCGGGAGAGAAGCTCGCGCATTGGCTGGAGGGAAACGGCTATGCGTTCGCGGGCAACCTGCGCGGCCACGTGCTCACCTCGCCGGACGACGAGTCCAATCCCGAGAAGTGGCTGACCGAACTGCAGGTTCCAGTGGTTAAGGTGAAATAAACAGGAACAAAAGCAAAAGGGAATTCCAATGTCGGAATTCCCTTTTTTGTAGCGATCGTTCACAATCACGCAGAATCGATCGATGAGAACTGACTCGTTCGATGTAGGCGCGGACGCGCTTGCTGATGCAGGTTCATCTGCGCATGGTCGATGCCGTTTATTATTCAGTGGACTGAATTTGATACGTCGCCTCAACCGCAACGTTGCCTTTGATCGCAATCCAGACCGGGGAGATGATCTTCGCCTGATGGAGCACCTTCTCCATGTCCTCGTTGGTTATATCGCCGGACGCAACCGCAACGTGAAAGAGAATCTTACTCAACATCAGAGGCTGCTCGGTGCGCTCGCCTTCTGCGCGGACGGAATATCCTTCCACATGCTTACCCAAGCGCAGCAAGAGACCCACAATCGCGGTGCTCACGCAAGCGGAGAAGGTCATCACCAGCGCTTCCAAGCCTGCGAGGCCTTCGCCGGTTCCGAGCGGCGGCGTGTAGTCAAACGGTATTGTTATCGCGGGGTGATCCGCGCTGACAGAATCAAAATGCACGTTTCCGGCGGTTCGCTTGAGCTCGATGACGATGTTCTCCATTTACGTTCCCCTGTCAAGATGATTGCATCCAATAGAATGCGCTATTCACAGTTTAGCGCATGGGGATAAATAGTCAAATAGAGATTAAAGAAAATTTCAACGCTTCGACAGTTTCATAACATTTAGTGAAATCTATGCATGTCCAAGTCCAAGCAGGAACCCATCAGTAAGTGCTTTCGATGCTTTAAGAATGTTAGAATCGTCACACATAATTGATCAGAATTGCGATCACTATCAATTAAATAGCTATAATTTTCTCGATTCAACGCAATACATGTTGCATCTTTCGCGTAACGCCTATAGAATGTAATAAATTACAAAACACTTCTTCCAATATCAAAGAGTATTTTCAGAATCTCAGTCAAATCGGACTACTGATGTCGACACTAATTTATAGATTTGGAATTCGAATTAGTACTATTAGTCGTTTAACAAAGCATATATCGTAGACTGTGCAATTCATCAATGAACTTTAACAGAAGGGGACACAATGAAAAGAAAAATATCTGTGTTTATCGCATCACCCAACGACCTTTTTAAAGAACGAGAGTGCTTTAAGAACACGCTTGAACAAATGAACAGTGGATTTGGTGATGGTGCAAATGTTGAGTTTGTGCCCTTAGGGTGGGAGGATACTTTAGCGTTTGTTGGCCGTCGAAACCAAGATGTGATCAACGGCTATATTGATAGATGTGATGTTTTTATCCTGATGCTGTACAGACGCTGGGGGCAGGAAGCACCTGACGCAAAGCCATACTCATCGTATACCGAAGAGGAGTTCCATCGTGCGCTTGACCGCTTTAACCAAGAAGGCAAGCCCGAGATATTTGTTTTTTTCAAACGCGTTGTCGCAGCTTCTGAAGCTGATCCTGGAGCGCAATTAAAAAAAGTAATAGATTTCAGAAAAAAACTGGAAGATTCAAGTAAGATTTTTTATCGATATTTTGATGAAGACACTTTTGAGAATGAAGTGTACAAACACTTAAGGGCGTTTGCAAAAG
>JAUYTF010000335.1 GCA_030695285.1 Eubacteriales bacterium
GCATCGTGGAAAAAGGCACGACGGAAGAGGTCTTCCTGCACCCCACGCATCCATACACGATCGGTTTGATGAAATCCAAGCCCGTGGTCGGTCGCGAGCGAGCGCGGCTTTACAGCATCCCCGGCTCGGTGCCAAACCCCATCAACATGCCGGATTACTGCTATTTTCGCGACCGCTGCGAGCGGTGCTGCGACCGCTGCAAGGGACAATATCCGGACGAGGTAAAGCTTTCCGAAACGCATTCGGTGAGCTGCTATCTCTGTTCAGAGCAGGGGGTGAACGCATGAACGGCGATATCGTCATGGAGGTTATAGACCTCAAGAAATATTATCCGATCAAAGCTGGCTTGTTTGGCCGCGTGGTAGGTCAGGTGCGCGCCGTGGACGGCGTGAGCTTCCGCATCCGCCGCGGTTCGACGATGGGGCTCGTGGGCGAGAGCGGTTGCGGCAAGACCACCATCGGCAAGACGCTCCTGCGCCTCAACGACAAAACATCCGGCGAGGTGCTCTTTCAGGGCAAAGAACTCTTCGATCTGACGCATCACGAGCTGCGCAAGATTCGCCCGCAGCTGCAGATCATCTTCCAGGACCCTTATTCGAGCCTCTCTCCGCGCATGCCGGTTGGCGAGATCATCGGCGAGGCGGTGCGCGAGCACAAGCTCGTGCCGGAGTCGGAGTTTGACGATTATATCACGAAGATCATGCGCGCCTGCGGCCTGCAGCCGTATCACAAGGATCGCTATCCGCATGAGTTCTCCGGCGGACAGCGCCAGCGCATCTGCATCGCCCGCGCGCTCGCGCTCAACCCGGATTTCATCGTCTGCGATGAGCCGGTCTCCGCACTGGATGTGTCCATTCAGGCGCAGATCATCAATCTTCTGGAAGATCTGCAAAAGCAGTTTTCACTGACGTACCTGTTCATCTCCCACGATCTTTCGGTTGTGGAGCACATATCGGACACGGTGGGCGTCATGTATCTGGGCGACATGGTGGAATACGGCGCGAAAAAAGATATCTTCGCAAAGCCGATGCATCCGTATACGCAGGCGCTGTTTTCGGCGATTCCCGTGCCAGACCCCACGGTAAAGATGAACCGCATCATCCTCGAGGGCAGCATCCCTTCGCCCGCAAATCCGCCAAGCGGATGTAAGTTTCACACGCGCTGCCAGCACTGCATGGAGATTTGCAAGACCGCAGTGCCGAAACGCTATGATGCGGGCAGCGAACACTATGTGGTTTGCCACCTCTACGGGAACTGACCCATGAAGAGGCGAGAAAAGCGCGCATGCGCCTGGGAGGACGACGGGCGCACCATCGTCAACATGAACGTTGAGGGCATGCCGGGCTATCGGCGTGAGCTGGACGGGCAGGCAGTTTACCGCGCGCCGGAGCAGGAGCGCAAAAAGGAGCAGCTTTCCCCGCGCGAAACACGCATGATCCTGCTTGCGAGCATGAAGTGGGCGTTTCTCTTCTCGGCTGGGTTTTCGCTGATTCTCGTGCTCTTCGTTCTGTTTTGCATCAAGGTTTGGTTTGCATAGGCGAAAGAATGCTTAAGTCGAAAGCTGTACGGCGCGTACTTTGGATCGCAGCAAGCGCATACGTTTTTCACAGCGCGCGGCAGAACGCGCGCTTTTCATTTGATCCGATCCGTCGAGCACTCCAACCTCTTTGTTGGCATGATTGCGCCGGAACTGGGTTTTCCTATTATTCGCATTTCATGCAGGTGTTTATAAAGTATGAAAGCATGATGCCAAGCGAGTACCGCAGCAGATCCTCGTCACTTTGACACGAGAAGTCGTCCGGCTGCATGAAAAGGGCGTGGACGCACCGTGCCTGAAATCGCGCCGATCGGGCGTCGCCGAGCGCTTGCCTGCAAGTCTTCTTGCGGACGCACCGTGCCTAAAATCGCGCCGATCG
>JAUYTF010000340.1 GCA_030695285.1 Eubacteriales bacterium
CTCAACAACAGCCATCTCCGCAAGCGTAAACCCGTCGTTACAGTAAACCGCGTATGTGCCGGGATCCGCCTTTAGGGTGCTCTTGGATAAGTAATCGTAGACGTCGTCGTAATACCGACTCTGATCCGGGTTCGTCACGGAAAATCCGCGCCACTGCGTGCCCGGAAGGCCGCTCGTATGGCTCAGGCAATGCCGTAGTGTTATTGCGCGGTAGCGCTCGTCTCGCATGGTAAAGCACGGCAAGTAATTAGCAACCGGCGCGTCGAGATCCAGCTTCCCTTGTTCGACCATCTGCATCACCGCGACGGTGCAGTATATCTTAGAGATAGAAGCAACGTTATAGGTGCATTCCGTTTTTGCGGCCGTATCATCCGTTTTTCCGCTTAATGTATCCGAAGCAAGGAGTTCTCCGTTGCGCATAATCGCATAGGAAACAGAGATACCATCCTTGGGCAGAGCCGACCGGACGATTGCGGACAGGCGTGTCGTCAGTTCACTCATCATTATCTCACCTTATTATCAATCACCATTTTCACAGCACTCCAGTGATGGCAGGCAATGAAATATCCGGGGGCAACTTCATGCAGCGCCGGAGTCTCCGCCGCGCAGCACGCGTCGGCAAAGGTACAGCGAGTGCGGAATTTACATCCGCTCGGCGGGTCGATCGGGCTTGGAACTTCCCCTTCCAGCCTCGCATGCTGGCGAGCATGTTCTAGGTCGGGATCGGCTGTCGGAATAGCCGCAAGCAGCGCCTGCGTATACGGGTGCAGCGGCGACTTGAAGATATCCGCAGATGGGCCAAGCTCGACCAGGCTTCCAAGATACATGATTCCAACCCGGTCGGAGATATGCTTCACCATGGAGAGATCGTGCGAAATGAACAGATACGTCAGCCCATTCTCCTTTTGGAGCCGGAGCAGCAGGTTGACAATCTGCGCCTGAATGGAGACATCTAACGCGGAAATCGGCTCGTCGCATACGATGAACTCCGGATCAACCGCCAGAGCACGGGCAATGCCAACGCGCTGGCGCTGACCGCCGGATAATTCATGGGGAAAACGGTTTGCGTAGTCCTCCGTCAATCCGACTTTGGCCAGCAACTCGGTCACGCGCGCCTGGCGCTGGCGTTCCGTCATAACAAAATGCACCTGCATACCCTCGCCAACAATCTCCGCAATGGTCATGCGGGGGTCGAGCGAAGCGTACGGATCCTGAAAGATCATCTGCGCGCTTTTTTTAAACTCCAGCAGCTTTCGCCCTTTTAGGCGGACCACATCCTGATTTTTAAACAGAATCGACCCGGCAGAAGGTTCATATAACCGCAGCAGCGTGCGGCTGCAGGTCGTCTTGCCGCACCCGGACTCCCCGACCAGTCCCAGTGTTTCGCCGGGGTAGATGGCAAATGATACATCGTCAACCGCCTTGAGAAGACGTTTTTTACCGACAGGGAACGATTTACTGAGATTTCGAATCTCGATGAGCGGCTCACGCATCCTGACACACCTGCCTTTCAAAAAAAGACTTGACGCGTGGCGCATCGGGATGATGCAGCCAGCAAGCGCTGGAGTGCGTCTCGGAAAGCACGGTTTCCTGCGGCATGCGTTCCTTGCAGATCGGCATGCTGTATTCGCATCTGGCCGCAAACGGGCAGTGGTTCAGCGGAAGCATCAGATCGGGCGGCGTGCCGCAGAGCGAGTAAAGCTCCTGCTTGGCGCATTTGGCCAGCTTGGGAACCGAACTCAGCAGCGCCCATGTATACGGGTGCGTCGCCCTGTAAAAGATATCCCGCACGGTGCCCCGCTCGAGAATCTGACCTGCATACATCACCTGAATGCGGTCGGCAAAATTCGCCACCAGCCCAAGATCGTGCGTTACCAGCAGCACGGCGCTGCCCGTTTCGCTTCGCAAGTCCCGCAGTAGGTCTATAATCTGCGCCTGAATGGTGACGTCCAGCGCGGTTGTCGGTTCGTCCGCGATCAATATACTGGGCTTGCAGGCGAGCGCAATAGCAATCATCACGCGCTGGCGCATGCCGCCGGAAAGCTGATGCGGGTAGGAGTCCAAACACTTTTCCGCATCTGGGATCCGCACGAGCTTCAATCCGTTCAGCGCCGCCTCACGCGCTTCAGCTTTGCTCATTTTACGGTGTAGGATCAGCGTTTCCGTAATCTGTTTGCCGCAGGGCATGGTTGGATTCAGCGACGTCATGGGATCCTGGAATATCATGCTCACGTCGCTTCCGCAGTACTGGCAGAGGCGCTTTTTACTCATGGAGAGTACGTCCTCGCCGCGGTACAGTATTTCGGAGCACTGCTTGATCTCGGAAAAAGGCGGCAACATCAGCCGCATGAGCGCCTTGACGGTAACGGATTTCCCACAGCCGGATTCACCAACAAAAGCGAGCGTTTCCCCGCGGTTCAGCGAAAAATCCACGCCACGCACCGCCCGAACCTCGCCGGCATAGGTGTGAAAAGAGACGCGAAGGTTTTTTACGTCCAGCAGTTTTTCCATCTTCGCCTCCTATTTCCGCAGCCGCGGGTCGAGAGCGTCCCGCAGGCCGTCGCCCAGCAGCGTAAAGGACAACATCGTCAGCGCAATCATCAGCGCTGGAAAGAACATTTGATACGGATAAAATGTAAATGTGTTTTGTGCCATGGCGGCAAGGGCGCCCCAGCTGGTGTTGGGCGGTTGGATACCAAGCCCAATATAGCTTAAAAACGCTTCCGCAAAGATGTATCCGGGCACGTCAAACGTCAGCGAAACAAGAACGACGCTGAGGGAGTTCGGTATCATATGCCGCGTGATGATCTTGAGCGGACTAACGCCCAGCGCGCGGGCGGCGGTAACGAATTCCTGACCTTTGAGTTGCAGCATCTGCCCGCGAACCAGACGCGCAACTCCGCACCATCCTGTCAGTGTCATGGCGAGAATCAGCGTAAATACGCTTTTACTCTGCAGTACGACGGAGAGCAGAATCACGACGACCAAGTACGGAATACTGATGATGATTTCAACAATCCTCATGAGAACATTGTCCACCGCGCCTCCGAAATAGGCAGACATTCCGCCGTAGATGCAGCCAACGACGGAAGAGACCACCGCACCAATCAGACCGATGAGCAGCGATATGCGCCCGCCCTGGCAAACGCGGGCAAAGAGATCCCTCCCCAGTTTATCCGTGCCAAACCAGTGTTCGGCACAAGGAGCAACGTTGCGCGCGCTCTTGTCGATCTCCTCAAAGGCATACCCACTGATATCGGGACCAAATGTTACCATTGCAATCAACAGGATCAAAATGATCAACGCGATCAGCGCCAACCGATTCTCGCGAAACCGTCGCCAAACGTCCTGCATATAGCTAACGCGAGGGCGCGCAATTCGTTCCGCTTC
>JAUYTF010000341.1 GCA_030695285.1 Eubacteriales bacterium
GAGGAGCGCCTTTTAGCCATGGCGCAGGAGCCGCTCTCCGGCGCGGATAATATCTTCACCATGCTGACGGACGTGGATCTCGACTATGGTACCGTGGTCAACGAAAGCGGAGAGACGGTCAAGCTCACCCACGGCAGCTACAATATGTTCCTCGTCAGCCCCGACCGCCGCGTGCGAAAGGATGCTTATGAGACGTTTTACGAAGCCTACCGCGGTATGAAAAACACCCTCAACGCCACCTACGCCACCTCTGTCAAGGGCGACGTGTTTCAGGCGCGGGCGCATCGCTTCAAGGGCGCGCTGGAAGCCGCACTGCATGAAAATGGCGTGCCGGTCGCGGTATATGAGCAGCTCATCGAGGCCGTACACGAGACGCTGCCCACGCTAAAAAAATACCTCGGCATCCGCAAGCGCGTGCTCGGGGTCGACCAGCTGGAGATGTATGACCTCTATGTGCCCATCACCGAGGACGGCGACATCGACATGCCGTATGAGCAGGCAAAGACGCTGGTCAAGGAGGCGCTCAAACCCCTTGGTACGGAATATCAAACGCTGCTCGATAAATCCTACACCGAAGGCTGGATCGATGTCTGCGAAACGCCGGGCAAGACCAGCGGCGCGTTCTGCGCGGAAACCTACGGCACGCACCCCTATGTGCTTTTAAACTTCCAGGGCAAGATGGACGACGCGTTTACGCTCGGCCACGAGCTGGGTCACGCGATGCACTCGCACTATTCCGCAGAAGCGCAGCCGTTTGAAACCTCGCATTATCGCATCCTCGCGGCGGAGGTTGCCTCCACGGTCAACGAAACGCTCATGACGCACCACCTGCTCAAGGGCGAGACGGATCGCGTCAAGCGCGCTTACTATATCACGCAGTTCCTCGAATCCTTCCGCACAACGTGCTTCCGGCAGACGATGTTTGCCGAGTTTGAAATGAAAGCCCATCGCATGGCAGAGAGCGGAGAACCGTTGACGGTCGAGAGCCTGTCGGATCTGTATCGCGCGCTCAACGAGCTGTATTATGACGGCGCGCATGTGGACGACAACATCGCGCTCGAGTGGATGCGCATTCCGCATTTCTACAACGCGTTTTATGTCTATCAATATGCAACCGGTCTTTGCTCCGCGGTGAAGCTCGCGGACGACATTCTCCACGGCGGCGCGGTGGAGCGCTATATCAACTTCCTCAAGAGCGGCGGCAGCGATTACCCGATCGAGGAACTCAAGGCCGCGGGCGTGGACCTGACGCAGAAGGAGAGCATTTTAGCGTCCCTTCGCGTGTTCGCGCAGTATGTGGATGAGCTCGATGCGCTGATGCAATAAGCTCTTCCATATAAATATGAAACGGTAAAAAATTAGAAACCGAACTATATTAAAAACAGAAAAATAAAAGGAGTGTCTTTTTATGGAGACCAAAGAATACGACGAAGCCGAAGCGAAGGCTTATATCCTCAATTGTTTCCGCGAGCAGGGCGATTTTGCAGAGATTACGGACGAAAAAACGCTCGATGCAATGGTGAGCGCCGTGATGGCGCACGACGCGGCGTTTATGAAAACGAGCGGCGCGGACGAGGGCGCGGTGTATGATGACGACGCAGCCTATGACTACATGCACGAGAAGATGAGCGAGCAGTTTGCGGATCTCAAGATGTACATGCTCCGCCTTGTCGAGGACTATATGGATTACAGCGAGCGCTATCTCGACAGCCTCGGTCTCATCGACTGGGAGTAAACGAAAAATGAAAGAACAGAGTCGGAATCCGCGCGCCG
>JAUYTF010000329.1 GCA_030695285.1 Eubacteriales bacterium
ATGGCGCGACCGACACCGAGTATGACGGCTGCGGTCACACCGCTCTATGCCGCGGGCAGTACGATGGAGAAAACAGAGCGCTCATGCGTCGCACCGAGTGCAAGCGAACCTTCGTAATAAGTTGACTCAACCGCATTGAGAGAGCTCTCGGATACCGTGATTACCGTGGGCAGAATCATGATGGCAAGCACGATGCTCGCGGCGAGCATGCTGCCGCGCCCGCCAAGCAGAGGCAGGATCACCACAAGCCCGAAAAAACCGTATACAACCGAGGGTATGCCCGCAAGCAGCTGTACGGCAGGTTTGAGCAGCCTGACCATTCTTCTGCTCGCAAAGCGTGATAAGAATATCGCGGTCAGCACGCCGATCGGCACGCCGAGCACCAGAGCGCCCGCGGTGACATAAAGGCTGCCGAGAATCATCGGCAGAATGCCGTAGATATCGTTGCCTGGCCGCCAAACCGTTCCCAAAAGGAACTTGAAAACACCGATCTCGGCGATGGCCGGCAAGCCGTTGACCAGCAAGAAGAGCGTGATCAGCAGAACGGCTAGTATACTGACGCAGGCAGCGGCGAGAAATAAGATTCTCGCCGCACCCTCGCGTACGTGGTTATTTCGTCCCGCGGCGGATTCACGCTTTCGGGGTTGTTTGTTTTTCATCCAAGTCGCTCCAAGTAATTATTTGATTATTTGATTTGCGCCCAGTTGGTCAGCTCGCCGACGTAGATCTGACGAACCTGCTCCGCGGTGATTCCGACGACCGGATTGCCGAGGTTTGCGATGATCGCGATGCCGTCGATTGCGATGACGGTCGGGGAAACACCACCGGCGATTTCAGAATCTTTGAGCTCACGGGATGCCATGCCGATGTCGCAATTGCCTTCGATGGCCATCTTGACACCTGCGCTGGAATCGTTCATCTGGATCTCGATCTGAGCATTGGGGTTGAGCGCCATGTAGGCTTCCTTGAGCTTCTCCATGACCGGGGTGACGGAGGTGCTGCCAGCCACGACGACTTTACCAGCAACGCTGCTGCCTGCAAAAGCGGGGGCATTTTCAACACTCGCGATATATTTGTTGTCCTGGACAACAGCCTGGCCTTCGGCGCTGAGGATGAAGTCGATGAACGCCTGGGCTGCTTCGGAAACTTCCGGCTGCGTGGCGATGTTGAACGGGCGGGCGACTTTGTATGTGCCGCTCTTAATGTTTGCAACGGTCGCTTCTGCGCCGTCGATCTGCAGGGCTTTCACGGTGTCATTCAGAGCGCCGAGTGAAACATAACCGATGGCGGCAACATTGCCCGCAACGGTCTGGAGAACGACGGAGCCGCTGTTGACGATTTCGGCATCCAGCGTGGTGTAATCCACCTTTTTACCATCGGCGTCTTTTTGCTCAACGCCCATCAGCTCAATGAACGCGCCACGCGTGCCGCTGCCGTCTTCACGGGAGACCACGACGATGTCTTCTTCAAAAGCTGCGGGTTCAACGGGGGCTTCGGTCACTTCTGCAACCGGGGCTTCGGTGGCTACCGCAGCGGGGGCTTCGGTCGCCTCGGGCGCGGCGGGAGTGGCGGCGCAGGCGGCAAGGCCGGCAACCATGGTCAGTGCGATCAGCGTCGCAAGCAGTTTCTTCATCATGAACATTTCTCCTTTTATTTTCTTTCTCATGGCACAAGGATAAACGAGCATTGTTTGATCAAAAT
>JAUYTF010000330.1 GCA_030695285.1 Eubacteriales bacterium
GCGCCAAATCGCGTCTCCGTACAACTCCGTCGCCGCTAGATATCGCGTGATATCCGCGTCAAACAGTGCATTTCCGGAAACGATCAGCGCATAGGCAAGACCGCTGTAGCGAACGTTCGCGTCGTTCGAACGCAGACAGGCAAGGTAACCGACAAACTCCGCCTCATTTTCGCTTGCGATGCCGGTCTGGTGCGCCATCTCGTGCGCGGCTGCCTGATACAGCAACAGCGGCGGCTGAGTGGCGTTCACGTTTGGCTCCGCGGTGAGGCCGATGTAGATGCCGGAGATGCCCTGCCAGGAGAGCCCCGTCGACCAGAGAATTTGTTTGGCACGGGTGGGGTCAGATTGAAACACCGTGAATTGTTCGGCAAGCACGGCGTAAGCCTGCGACAAACCCGCAAACAACACCCCTTTGTTCTCCTTAGGCGCGAACACGCCGTCTTCGTTCTCATGCAGCGTCTCGCGCAAAAGCTGCGCCTCTGCTGCTGTCCTGAGTACAAACGCCTCCAGTTCGTCGACCGAGCGCGCAGAGACTGATAGTCCCATTCGTTGTGCCAGCGGCTCGCGGAAATAGTTGAAACCCCAAGTAACGTAGAAAAGGTTGAGTATGATGCCGCCTGTGAGCAGGATCGAAACGATCGAACCAACCAGCCGAGAAAACCGAATCTTACGAAACAACAGCTGCATCAGCCGCGTCAATATAAGCACAGCAGCACCAACGATAAGACCGTATAAGACAAACTCTGCAATCGAGAACGGAACAACGCTCGTCACCGCCGAAATCGCGCGGCGAATCGGCTGATAGATGCCCTCGCTGTAGTGTTGCTCGATCCAGGCGCTCTGCCCCGCGAGCAGCCGCGGCCAGCTCAAACCCAGAATAATCAGCGCCGCTGCTGCTGCAAATCGCAAAGCGATTGCTAAGAATCCGGTTCTTGCATTCTTTGTTTTCTCCATTTTTGCCATGGAGCGATTATACCACCGGAATGTGGCATAATCCACCGTTATATCGCACAAACCACCTGTTTTTCTGGCGTTCAATCGCGCCTCATGGTACAATATGCCTTGAGGGTATATGAATGGATATCGGTATTTCTACGGCGAGTTACTTCAATAAAATGCAGATAGAGGATGCAATTCTTGACATCGGCGCGCACGGCATCCCTGTCTGCGAAGTGTTTCTCAACACCTTTTCGGAGTATGAGCCGCCGTTTATCGAGCTGCTGGCGGAGCGCCTGTCAAGGGCGAATGTAAGCGTGTTCAGCGTGCATCCCATGAGCATGCAGTTTGAGCCCCAGCTCTTTTCCATCCATCCGCGCCAGCGGGAGGACGCGCTGGCGATCTATGAGCGGGTACTCACGGCGGGAAAACGCCTTGGCGCACGATACTATGTCATGCACGGCCCAGCACGGCTTTTTGGCGGGGTCAAGAATATCGGGCTGGAACGCATCTCGCCCATACTGATAGACCTTGCCGCGGTTGCAGCTTCGTATGGCATCCAGCTCACGCTCGAAAACGTCAGCTGGTGCTTGTTTAACGATCCTTCCTTCGGCATTCGCCTGCAGGAGTCAACGGGCGGCGTGATCAAACACACGCTGGATGTCAAGCAGGCCGTTCGCAGCGGGTTCGACCCGATGGACTACATCCGCGCGGTGGGTGAGCACATCGTCAACTTACATCTTTGCGACGCAACGCGGCTCTCCACTGGCGGGGTTCTCTATGATATGCCCGGCTTTGGCGAATACAACTTTGTCGCGATGCTCAATCTGCTCGCGGAAAAAGGCTACAAAGGGCCTGCGTTCATCGAAGTCTACAGCGACATGTACTCGAAGATTCCCACGCTGTATGAGAGTGTTGCGCGAGTAGAACAGATTTTATCTCGCTCCTGCTTCGGCTAAGCGGCGCGATGAAATGATTTTACATTTGCGCGCTTTTCGCGGCTGAAAATATATGGTAAGATACGTTGAAAAAATCCCCACAGTCAACGAAAGCAATCTTTTAGTTTACGATAACAATCATCCAAACCAACGGGAGGCAACATCGATGAACGAACGGTATCTTGACGAATCCTGGCGCCAGTCTATGCGCGTGAAGCTGGATTTTAACAACATGATGTCTGATCAGCTCGGCAACCGCGGCATTTACAAGCGGGAGCTGGAAAGCATGCAGAGCCTGATGGATGCGGCTGTCGTGAGCATGCGCGCCAAGCGCCCGATCATGCGCTGGCGGGAACTGCCCTATAATCAGGACGAGATCGTCAAATCAATCATCGCAGACGCGGCAAGCATCCGCGAACAGTTTGACGACTTTGTCGTGCTCGGCATCGGCGGCAGCGCGCTGGGCCCCACCGCCGTACAACAGGCGCTCAACCACCTGCACTACAACGACCTATCGCACGAAAAACGCAACGGCCCGCGCCTTTTTGTTGAGGACAACATCGACCCGGAGCGCATGGCGGCGCTGCTCGATGTCATCGACATCGAAAAAACCTGCTTCAACGTCATCAGCAAATCCGGCGGCACCTCCGAGACCATGAGCCAGCTGCTCATCATCTCCTCGCTGCTGCATGAAAAACTCGGCACGGATATCAGCACGCATCTCATCGCCACCACGGACGAGAGCAAGGGCAATCTGATCAAGATCGCAAAGGCCGAGAACCTAAAAACATACTTTATCCCCGAAGGTGTCGGCGGCAGGTTTTCCGAGCTCTGCCCCGTTGGTCTTCTTGCGGCAGCGGTCTGCGGCATCGATATTCGCGAGCTGCTCGCGGGTGCGGCGTTTATGGACGCTATCTGCGACAGCCAGCGCGACGTTTGGAAAAACCCTGCCTATATGCTCGCCACATTGCAGGTTGCCAGCATGAAGCGCGGCTGCAACATCAGCGTCATGATGCCGTATGCGGATTCGCTGCGCTACATGGCGGACTGGTATGCCCAGCTCTGGGCGGAATCTCTCGGCAAAAAGACCGACTGGGACGGCAATGTCGTCAATGCGGGACAGACACCGGTCAAGAGCCTCGGCGTGACGGATCAGCACTCTCAGGTGCAGCTCTATACGGAAGGCCCGTTTGACAAGGTGCTCACCTTCCTCGCGGTGGACAAATACCGCTGCGAAACCATGATCAGCGACGGCTACTTTGATGTGCCGGATGTCTCTTTTCTCTGTGGGCACACGCAAAACGAGCTGATCGCCGCCGAGCTTAGGGCGACGGAGTACGCCGTGAGCAAGAGCGGGCATCTCAACCACATTATCATGATGCCGGAAGTCAATGCCTTTACCGTGGGTCAGCTTCTGTTCCTCTTTGAGATGGCGACGGCGTTTGCGGGCGAGCTGCTCAACATCAACGCCTTTGACCAGCCCGGCGTCGAGGAAGGCAAGAAGGCGACCTACGCGCTGCTCGGCAAGCAGGGTTATGACGAAAAGCGCGCGGAGCTTGCCGCCATCCCCGAAAAGAACGAAAAATTCATTATCTAAGCATATGCTAACCATTCGGTCGCTCACCGCGGCGGACAAACAGCAGGCGAGGGAAATCTGGGAGTTGCAATTTCACGACTCCCTTTCCTTTATTGACTGGTATTTTTCCGCGCGGTTTTCGC
>JAUYTF010000344.1 GCA_030695285.1 Eubacteriales bacterium
TGAAATTTTTTGAATATTAAAAAACAGAAATCTTGAGTATATTCCTTTTAGGTGATTGTTAATTTCACGGTTACAATCATGTGCAAATAGAAATCACAAATTTGAATGGCTTATGCCTCTATTTTAATACTTCGACATAAAAACTGTCAAATTCAGTTTTTGGGGCATGAAGAAATAATCCCCTTAAGTACCTCCGCCGCCTTCTCATCCGCCGTCCTGATCGCATGTGAGTAGATATTTGAGGTTGTTGACGTCTGCGCATGCCCCGCCCGGTAGCTCACCGTTCGTAATGGAATCCCTGCAGCAAGCAGCAGTGTGATGTTCGTATGCCTTAGAGAATGAATCGAAATCTGCGGCAAGTCCGTGCGCGATATGAAGTCGTGAAACCAACCTGTAATGCTGTCCGGGTGGACTGGGGTGCCGTCGTCCTGTGCAAAGAGTCGGTCACTGTCGACCCACCGATCCCCCATCGCAATGCGCTTCTTCCTTTGCCATTTGCGATGCTCTTTCAATAGCTCGAACGCCTGCTCCGGCAGTTTGATCGTACGTACGGAAGAATCCGATTTCGTACCTTTCGTGAAGATGCCCTTATCCGGCAGATACTGCGACGTCCGACAGATCGTGATCATGTTGTTCTTGAAATCGATGTCCTTCCATTCCAATCCGCACAATTCTCCGCGCCGTACTCCGCTGAGCAGGAAGAACCGAATCATCACCTGATTCTGGTGTGGTTCGTTATCCAGTAAGTGTAGTAGCGTCACTGTCTGCTCTTCATCCAGGTATTTCGCTTCCTTACGCTCAACCTTAGGCGGTTTCACCCGACGCGTTGGGTTATCAGGGATGACCTGCCAGAATACCGCCTGATTTAGGATCGAAGAGATCAGCCGGTGATGGTGACTGATCGTCTTCCCCGCCAGTTGGTGCGTCGGTCTTGACGATTCAATGCCGTCTGAGAAGGGGACTCCAAGGATATCGCAGGCTTCCTGCGCAATGCGGATGTCAACACCTTGCCCTCTGACCAAGCGGTAAATCGTGTTCACATGGCACTCTGCTTCATCCGCCAGCGCTTGCCGTGTCATTCCCGATTTCTCGAACATAGCAATAAAACGGGGCGTCGCTTTGAACGACACCCCGCTTTGATTCTCTGCATTCTGTAGACTGGCGTAAAACGCCATCAGCTGATGTGGTTGAAGCTTGTCCAGCCGGATGTGACCGATTGCCGG
>JAUYTF010000354.1 GCA_030695285.1 Eubacteriales bacterium
AGGACCGTTTTTTTTATGGTAGCATTCTTATAGAAACAAGCAGATTCGTTCTATTCATTTGAGTATCTATTTCATACGAAACAAAAATGCCATTCAATCACATAAGATTCGACATCGAAGATAAAATTTCAAAACTATTTGCAGAGGACAAGAACAAGGGAAAAAACATGAAAACCAAGCTCGATCAGCTACCGCTGAGCCTTCGTGTTCAAAAGTTGAAGCAAGTCATGTTTTCCGAGGAGCGGTTTGCGACTCTTGAGCAGGCGAAGATCGTCACGGACGTATATCGCACGCACGGCGGCCTGCCGCGCAACATCCTGCGCGCGCTGGCGCTGAAAGAGGCGCTCGCCCGCATCAAAATCCGCATCACCGAAGGGGAGCTCATCGTCGGCAACCGCACCACGGGCGTGCGCGCCGGAGTCATCTTCCCCGAATCGGGCTTAAGCTGGGTGGATCGTGAGATCGAGTCTCTGCCCACGCGCCCGCAGGACCCGTTCCAGATTCGCGAAGAGGACATTCGCGCTTTTAAAGAAGAAATTTTTCCCTTCTGGCAGGGCAAAACGCTGGAAGACATTCTAAACGACCGCATTGGCGACGAGATGCGCGCCATCGGCAAGGTCGCCAAGATCAACCAGACCGACCACGCGCAGGGGCATATCTGTCCAAACACCGAGCGCTGGCTGAAATTCGGTCCGAACGGACTGATCGAAGAAGCAAAAGCGGAGAAGGCGAAGAAGCCGGATAACGCGGAATTCTACGACGGACTGATTCTCTCGCTGGAGGGCGCGTGCCTGTTCATGCGCCGCTATGCGACACTCGCGCGGGAGATGGCAAAAACCTCACCCCGCAAAGAGGAGCTGCTGGAAATCGCCCGCGTATGCGATGCGCTGAGTCAGCGCGCGCCGGAGAGTTTCCGCGAGGCGGTGCAGGCAAGCTGGTTTTTATACGTCATCCTCCAGATGGAGAGCAACGCTTCCTCCTTTTCACCGGGGCGCATGGATCAATACCTTTATCCGTTTTATAATAAAGACATCGCTTCGGGCGCGCTCACGAACGATGCCACGCTGGAGCTGATCGAATGCCTGTTCCTCAAGTTTAACCAGATCGTTTACCTTAGAAGCAGCGGCAGCGCAAAATATTTCGCGGGGTTCCCGATCGGCTTCAACGTCGCCATCGGCGGGCAGGACGAAGCGGGCGAGACGGCAGAAAACGAGCTGACCTTTCTCTTCCTCCGCGCACAGGAGCACCTGCTCCTGCCGCAGCCGAACCTATCTGCCCGCGTGTTTACTGGCTCAAGCGAGCGTTTTTTGACCCGCTGCTCCGAGGTCGTTGGCAAAGGCAGCGGTATGCCGCAGTTTTTCAACGACGAGGCGGTCATCCCCGCGCTCAAGAGCAAGGGCATTTCGGATGAGGACGCAAAAAATTACGCCATCGTCGGCTGCGTTGAATTGACCACCATGGGCAACAACCTCGGCTGGAGCGATGCCGCGATGTTCAACCTCGTCAAAGCGCTGGAGCTCGCGCTCAACGATGGTGTCTGCACTCTCACCGGCAAACAGATGGGTGCGCACACGGGCACGCTGAAAGACTTTGACAACTATGAAGACGTGATTTTCGCCCTCAACACGCAGGTGGATTTCTTCTTTGAGCGGATGATCCGCTGCTGCGAAGTGGTCGAAAAAGCGCACGCAGAGCTGCTGCCTTCGCCGTTTCTTTCCTGCGTGATCGACGACTGCATGGAGACCGGTATCGACGTTACCGCGGGCGGTGCGCACTACAACCTCTCCGGCATTCAGGCGATTCAGTGCGCAAACATCGCCGACAGCCTCGCCGCACTCAAGACGCTGGTCTACGACGAGCGGCTCGTCGACCGCGCGGAGCTGCACACGGCTCTGGTGCGAAATTTCGAAAACGCAGAGCTGCTCCGGCTCCGGATGCTGAACAAAGCGCCGAAGTACGGCAACGACATCGATTGGGTGGATGCCATTGCCTTTGACTGGGCGCGGGATTTTGCCGGGCGGCTCAGCCGCTACACCAACGTGCGCGGCGGTTTGTATCAAATGGGGCTTTACACCGTCTCCGCGCATGTGCCGATGGGGCAAAACGTTGGCGCGACGCCGGACGGCAGGTTCGCCAAAGAACCGCTGGCGGATGGCGGAATGTCTCCCGTCTACGGGCGGGACGCGCGCGGACCCACGGCGGTGCTCAAGAGCGTTTCGCGCGTCAAGAGCGAATACGGCAGCAACGGCACGCTGCTGAACATGAAATTTCTGCCGAGTTTGTTCAAAACCGAGCTCGGCGTGGCAAAATTTGTACGGTTGCTTCGGGCGTTTATCGAGCTCAAGATCATACACGTGCAGTTCAACGTGGTCAACCGGGCGGATCTTTTGGCGGCGCAGAAACAGCCGGAATTGTACAAGAGCCTAACCATCCGTGTGGCGGGTTATACGGCGTATTTCACCGAACTCGCACCGGATCTGCAGCGGGAGATCATCCAGCGCACGGAATTTTCGGATATATGATCACCGCGAATGTTTTTAACATCAAGCGATTTTCGATTCTATTGATAGTAGGCGATTGCTTATGATTACCGCGAACGTGTTCGACATCAAGCGATTCTCGATCAACGACGGAGACGGCATCCGTACGACGATCTTCCTCAAAGGCTGCCCGCTTTGCTGTAAATGGTGTCAGAACCCGGAAGGGTTGATCCCCGAAATCCGG
>JAUYTF010000367.1 GCA_030695285.1 Eubacteriales bacterium
TTGTTGGGTGATCTTTGTGCAAAGACAAACCCAGTGCCACCCAGCTTGCGATATCGGGATTATCTCGCAGCTTATCTATCGCTCAAATGATAGGTTGGGCGGAAAGCAAACTGGAAATGAATGTTTCAATTGATGCGTCAACTTGTTGCTTGTTGTATAATTCTAACTCGGGAAGAACAGAACTATAAACGGTGGCATATATATTTGAGTATCTGTCAGGACTTAGTTTAGTAAACTCGGTGCTTGCTTCATAGTCGTGAAGTAAATTATTCTTATTATAATTGTTTGGGAGATTAAATTCATTTTTGAGATAAGAAGCGCTTTTTGTTAAGTAGGCATCGTACTTTTTTTGAGCTTTGTCAGCTAGAATAAATGCTTTCCTAACGGACTGTTGGAGAGTATCAATTCTCTATTGTATTGATTTTAGCTCTCTTGATTTAGAAATTTGTCCTTCGCCTATAGAGTAAATGTGGTTTAAAGCATCAGTTTTTTCTATATTCCTCTCAATATATTGCTGATCATAAACTCGAATGATGTATTTATCTGAGTGCTTATGATCATCTGAAACATCTAATCTCTGATTGTTTTCATCTTGAAAAAGAATTCTGAACTTTGCATCTTCATCAATGTTGTTAGCACTTGTTAAGCTCAATAGTAAATCAGCTAGAGAACTCTTTCCAGAAGCGTTCCATCCAAAGAAAAGATTATTCTTGCCAAATAAAAGAACGCTTTCGTCCCATTTAAAATCCTTGTATGCTCGATAATTCTTAATTTCACTAAGCTTTCTTATCTGAAACATAAAACAGGACTCTCCTACACATCTATTTAGTGATAGATTAGCATAATCCGATTTCTCCGTAAAGAACTGATTGAAACTGTTCAGATTATACCCCCCCACTCCACGACCCGTAGACCCCACTACCCCCTCCCCTGATGTATAATACCCCTGCCGGCGCACAACCCCCCCAAATCCCCGCGCCGGACACGGAGCAACACACATGAACCCCCAAAACAAAAAAGACCTCATCGCCGCCTACAAGCAGCGCGCGCAGATCGGCGGCATCTACGCCGTCACCAACACGCAAACGGGCAAATCCCTCGTTCTGGCGAGTGCGGATATCCTTGGCATCCGCAAGCGCTACGAGTTTGCCGAGGCGACCGGCGGCTGCTTTCACCCGAAGTTGCAGCAGGACGTGAACCAATTCGGCAGCAGTGCGTTCTCGTTTACCGTGCTGGAGGAGCTGGAGAAAAAGAGCACCCAGACCGACCGGGAATTTGCGAACGATCTGGAGGTGCTGCTGTCTATGTGGCTGGAGAAATATGATCGGAAAAAAACATATTGACAGGATGTTCTGGCTGGAGAAATATGATCGGGGAAAATTATATTGAAAAGATACTTACGACAGGAGAGAAACGATCCGGCAACACTTTGTTGAGTCGGTCAAAGGCACGCAAAACGGCGTGCTTTTTGTTTGTCGCAAAGCGCAGCAATGCGCAACGCATCCGCCGGAAAGCGTTGACGCGCGGGCTCGAATAATAATACAATGATATTTGTCGAAACCCACAGAATACGCGGGCTTCGGCAAAGATGAAGAGCAAAGAAGAAGAGTAATGAAGAAGAGCGCGCAAACGCGCCCTGAAAAAAGGAGAAACCGGATGAACCACCCCTCGGACATCGAAATCGCACAGTCTTCCCCCATGCTGCCGATTCTGGACATCGCGCGCGCTATGGACATAGACGAGCGCTACGTCGAGCAATATGGCAAATACAAGGCGAAGATCGACTATAACCTCCTGCGCGACCTGAGCGATAGACCAGACGGCAAGCTGATTCTCGTGACTGCCATCTCGCCGACCCCTGCGGGCGAAGGAAAGACCACCACCACGGTGGGACTTGCGGACGGATTGAGAAAGCTCGGAAAGCGCGCGGTCGTCGCCCTGCGGGAGCCGTCGCTTGGCCCCGTGTTTGGCATGAAAGGCGGAGCGGCAGGCGGCGGGCGGGCGCAGGTGGTGCCCATGGAGGACATCAACCTGCACTTCACGGGAGACTTTCACGCCATCGGAGCTGCCAACAACCTGCTCGCGGCGATGCTGGATAACCACATCTATCAGGGCAATGCGCTAGGCATCGACCCGCGCAGAATCACATGGAAGCGCTGCGTCGATATGAACGATCGTCAGCTTCGTTTCATCGTGGACGGTCTTGGCGGCAGAGTCAACGGCACCCCGCGCGAGGATGGCTTCGACATCACGGTCGCAAGCGAAGTCATGGCGGTGCTGTGCCTCGCGTCGGACGTGCTCGACCTCAAGGCGCGCTTAGGGCGCATCATCGTGGGCTACACCTACGACGAGAAACCCGTCACTGCGGGCGACCTGAAAGCGGCGGGCGCGATGGCGGCGCTGCTCAAAGACGCGCTCAAGCCCAATTTGGTGCAGACGCTGGAGCATACGCCCGCGTTTGTCCATGGAGGCCCGTTTGCCAACATCGCCCACGGCTGCAACTCGCTCACCGCCACGCGCCTTGCGCTCAAGCTCGGCGACTATGCGGTGACGGAGGCTGGCTTTGGCGCGGATCTCGGCGCGGAGAAGTTCATCGACATCAAGTGCCGCATGTCCGGGCTAAAACCCAGCGCTGTGGTCGTGGTGGCGACCGTGCGCGCGCTCAAGCACCACGGCGGCTCACCAAAGGATGCCCTAACGACGGAAAACCTTGACGCGCTGGAGAAGGGCTTGCCGAATCTGTTGCAGCACGTGGAGAATATTCAGAGCGTGTTCGGCCTGCCCTGCGTGGTGGCGATCAACGCCTTCCCGACCGACACGCCCGCTGAGTTGGCTTTGGTCGAGGAGAAATGCCGCGCGCTGAACGTTCCCGTCGCCCTCTCGGAAGTCTGGGCGCGGGGCGGCGAAGGCGGAACGGCGCTTGCCGAGGTGGTCTGCCGCATCGCGGAGGGCGAGAACCATTTTGCGCAGAGTTATGAGCTGGAGCTCACCATCGAGCAGAAGATAGAGGCGATTGTGAAGCGTGTCTATCGCGGCGACGGCGTGACCTTCAGCCCCGAGGCGAAAAAGCAGGTAAAGCAGCTCACCGATCTCGGCTTTGGCAACCTGCCCGTCTGCATGGCAAAGACGCAATATTCTTTTTCCGATAACGCAACGCTACTCGGCGCGCCGAGAGGGTTCACGCTCAACGTGCGCCAACTCAAGGTCAGTGCGGGCGCAGGGTTTATCGTCGCGCTCACGGGGGACATCATGACCATGCCGGGGCTGCCAAAGTTGCCCGCGGCGGAGCGAATCGACGTAGATGAATCCGGCAAGATCAGCGGACTGTTTTAATAATCGTAAAAGCGGGGGATAATGCTATGGCAACGCTGCTTCGGGGTGCGGAGGTCGTCTCCGCACTGAATGAATCGATCAAGGCGGACGTGCGTGCGCTGGTTTCGCGCGGGGTTTTGCCCACGCTCGCAATCCTGCGCGTCGGCGAAAAGCCGGACGACCTCGCCTATGAGCGCGGGGCTGTCAAGCGCGCGGAGACGGTCGGCATCGGGATCAAGCAGATTGCGCTGCCGGAGACGGTTTCGCAGGAGGAGTTGATAGATGAGATCGCGAAGATCAACGCGGACGAAGCCATTCATGGCTGCCTGATGCTCCGCCCGCTGCCCAAGGACATCGACGATCTTTGCGCGCGCGAAGCGCTCCTGCCGGAAAAGGACATCGACGGCATCACGGACGGGTCGCTTGCGGGCGTGTTTGCTGGCACAAAGCGCGGGTTTCCGCCCTGCACGGCGCAGGCTTGCATGGAAATATTGGACTATTACAAGATCGATCCTGCGGGCAAAAGCGCGGTGGTGATCGGCAGAAGCCTCGTCATCGGCAAGCCCGTGGCGATGATGCTGCTGCAAAAGCACGCGACCGTGACCATCTGCCACACGCGCACAAAGGATATGCCGTCTGTGACGCGGCGGGCGGAGATTCTGATCGTCGCGGCAGGCAAGCCGGGCGTGGTCGGCGCAGAATATGTCTCAGCAGGGCAAACCGTACTGGACGTGGGCATCAATTTTAACGAAGAAGGCAAGATGACAGGCGACGCGGACTTTGCCGCCGTGGAGCCGATTGTGGACGCGATTACGCCCGTGCCCGGCGGGGTTGGCACCGTGACCACCTCCGTGCTCATGGCGCATGTGGTGGAGGCGGCAAAGCGCGCGATCAACCGCGCATAAGAGGATGCGATTGGGGGGATTTTTCTTGAAACAAAGCAGAAAACTGAGCTTTCTATTTACGTTGGTTATCTATGCGCTCGCGCTCGCAGTGGGCTTGCTTGTCTATCGCCGCGTGGCGGGCGGCGTTCTGGTTCGCGTGTTTGCGGCGGATGTTGCGGCGACGCTGTTTCTCTATCTCGTGAGCCTGCCGCTGGGCAACGCTTCGGTGTACGATCCCTATTGGTCGGTGGCACCCATCGTGATTCTGCCGCTTTGCATACTGGAGTTCGGCGCGTGGAGCGCGGGCACGATTGCGCTACTTGTGTGCGTTTCTTATTGGAGTATCCGCCTCACCGCAAACTGGGCATATACCTTTCACGGATATGATCATCAGGACTGGCGCTATACCATGCTGCGGGAAAAGACAGGCGCGCTGTATCCGCTTGTGAGCCTGTTTGGCATCATGCTCTTCCCCACGCTGGTGGTCTATCTTTGCCTGTTGCCCGCGCTGCACTATATCCAGACGGGCGTTGTCAATCTCATGACGCTACTGGGTTTTGCGCTGTGCCTGAGCGCGGCGACGCTGCAGCTTATCGCGGATATTCAGCTGCACCGCTTTCAGAGACAGGCGGCAAACCGCGGCGAGATTTTCCGCAGCGGCGTCTGGCGGCATGCGCGGCACCCGAACTATCTGGGCGAAATCCTGATGTGGTGGGGTGTTTACGCGGTGCTGCTCTCGGTGCGGCCCGATCTCTGGCTGCTGGGGCTTGGGGCCGTTGCCAACACGCTGATGTTTCTCTTCATCAGCATACCCATGGCGGAGACGCGCATGGCGGTTTATAAGGAAGGCTTTGAGCGATATGTGAAGGAGACGAACCGGCTAATACCCTTTGCGCTCAAGAGGGAGAAAGCATAATACTCTTTTGAGAGGCAGAAGGAAGGTGCATTTTGGAGATTAGAATTATTCTCGAAAACAAGAAGCAGTTCTTGGATCTGTTATTGTTGGCTGATGAACAAGAATCCATGATAGACAAATATTTAGACCGAGGGGATCTTTTTGCCCTGTATGACAGCGGCTTGAAAAGCGTGTGCGTAATTACGCGAGAAAGCGATACAGTATGTGAGTTGAAAAACATCGCCACATATGAAGAATGGCACGGCAATGGCTATGGCAGCAAACTCTTGCATCATGTTTTTTCTCATTATCAAGGCAAATACACGACCATGATTGTCGGAACTGGTGACAGTCCGTGGATTTTGCAGTTTTATGAGAAGAATGGGTTTCAGATATCGCATAGGGTCAAAAACTTCTTTATCGATAACTATGACCACGTCATCATTGATAACGGCATCCAACTGGTGGATATGGTTTACTTGAGTCGAGTACTATAATCGGCTCGTCACTTATAAAAACGAATTTGTGTAAAAAAACCGTCCAATTTCGATTATTTGATCACACTCAACAAGATCACCTGATAAAGCGAGTGGTTTTTCGCGAGAAACATCCAAAAAAATAGGCTTTCATTTTTTCGATAAAAATGCAACAAACAAAAAACCGTCCAATTTCGATTATTGAATCACACTCAACAAGATCACCTGATAAAGCGAGTGGTTTTTCGCGAGAAACATCCAAAAAAATAGGCTTTCTTTTTTTCGATAAAAATGCAACAAACAAAAAACCGTCCAATCACTTGGGCGGTTTCTTGTAAGAAAGGAACAACATGGGGTTCGACTCTGGGGATGAAGACTGAAAAAAGATTAAAAAAAGGTTTAGTCTGTGACGACTTCATAAGGCCAGTCGATGATGCCGCCGAAATCCACCACGTCGGTGTAGCCCATGGCGATGAGCTTGTTGGCGGCCTGTGCGCTGCGGTTGCCACTGCGGCAGTAGATGAGAATCTCCGCATCAAGGTCTGGCAGCAACTCCGGCTGTTCGTCGAGAATGGTCTCATTGGGTAT
>JAUYTF010000370.1 GCA_030695285.1 Eubacteriales bacterium
CAATACTGTAGGTATTTCGTTCTACAGCTTACACTTAACAATCTCACAATTTCCGTATGATTTGGAGGTTTTGGTTGTGATTGATTTTCATCCTATTTTTAACTATGAAGACAGAACTATTGAAATAAAAGTTAAGTCTAATAAAATTCCACCTTTAGTTGTTGATATTCCAAAATTTAACAAAGATCGCAAGAGGTATATTTCACTCTTTTTACATAGAGGCGATATAATTGCTTCAAAAGATGTTTTGTCTTTGATTACGGATGAGAAGAACAACACACAAAACGAGACTTATTTTGCTACAGCGCTTATGTACTTTATGAGATGTTTTCAATCGTGCAGAAAGCGAGTTGAACTTGATATCAATGATATGCCATTGGTGGATGCTGAGAATAGAACGACCTTTATTTTTCTTCGTAGAATTCGAAATAAACACTACGCACATGATGATTGCGACATGATAAAAACGCTAGATTTTCTTCTATTAACAAGTAAAAGTGGAATTAAGTACGATGATATGATGGCTTGTGTTATTTTTAATCGGGTTTTACCAAATTTCTCATATCTTGCCGAGAAAATGCTTCGTCTAATTGATGTAGTTGTACCTTCAATTGATGTACTAATTGACGAAGTTGGTCAAGCCATCGTTGATGAGTATAAAGACTTATCTGTTAAGAAAATACGGAGACTTGGTTTGACCAGACTAGAGCTCGCAGATATGGACGATTTCAACCTGGATTAGAGAGTGAACGCGATATCAAGAGTTTCCCCTCCCTCCATCCGTAATAAAGTCACCGACTATCGATCCCGATTTATCGTATCCTAGTTCCAAACAGGAAAGGTATCACATCTTTTATGGAACAGGACGCATCAAGCAATAAAACCAAACAAAATAGCTGGAAACGGTATCTGCCGATGATGATTCTCGCCGTAGTGGGCGCGATCGGCGGCTATTTGTATTACCGTTTTGTCGGCTGCGTCAGCGGCACGTGCCCTCTCACGTCTAATCCATACATCTCCACCGTTTACGGCGGCGTGCTCGGCGCGCTGATCGGGAATATCGTTTCCCCGGGCAAGAAAAAGGAGGATCAGGGCGCATGAAAAAAGTTGTCATCATCGGCGGCGTAGCGGGTGGAGCCAGCTGCGCGGCACGACTGCGCAGACTCGACGAAACCGCGCAAATCGTACTGCTCGAGCGCGGGGAATACATCTCCTACGCAAACTGCGGTCTTCCCTATCACGTTGGCGACGTGATCAAGACCCGCGCGGCGCTGCTCCTGCAAACGCCGGAAGCAATGCGGAAAAAGTTTGCCGTGGATGTCCGCGTGCAAAACGAAGTCGTCTCCATCGACCGCGAGAAAAAGACCGTGCTGGTAAAGCGCGTAGACTCCGGCGAAACCTATACGGAATCCTACGACGTGCTGGTGGTCTCCACCGGTTCCTCTCCGCTTAAGCCCCCGATCCCCGGCATCAACTCCTCCCGCGTGCAGACGCTCTGGACCGTGCCAGATACCGACCGTATCCGCGCGCTCGTGCGCGAGCAGGGCGTGAAAAGCGCTGCTGTCATCGGCGGCGGGTTTATCGGCCTCGAGATGGCGGAAAACCTCAAGCACGCGGGCTTGGAAGTCAGCCTCATCGAGGCGCTCGACCAGGTCATGTCCCCCATCGATTTTGAGATGGCGCAGCTGCTGCACGAGAACCTCATCACCAACGGTGTCAACCTGCACCTCAGCGATGCGGTGGAATCGTTTAACGATGTGGTCGGCGGCGTGGAGATCCGGCTCAAGAGCGGCAGCACCGTCTCCGCCGAGCTCGTGATCCTCTCCATCGGCGTGCGCCCCAACGGGCAACTCGCCAAAGAAGCGGGCTTAGCGGTCAACGCGCGCGGCGGCGTGGTGGTTAATGACCATATGCTTTCCTCCGATCCTTCGATCTACGCCGTGGGCGATGTCATCGAGGTGGAAGACTTCATCAGCAAGGAACGCACGATGATTCCGCTGGCAGGCCCCGCCAACAAGCAGGGGCGCATCGCGGCGGACAACATCGCGGGGCTCGACGCGGCCTACAACGGCACGCAGGGCTCGTCCATCGCCAAGGTGTTTGACCTCACGGTCGCGAGCACCGGCGAAAACGAAAAGACGCTCTTAAAGCGCGGCCTCGTTAAGGGCAGGGACTTTGAGAGCATCATCATCACGCAAAACAACCACGCGAGCTATTATCCCGGCGCTGTTCCCATGACGCTCAAGCTGCTCTTTACCAAAGACGGCAAGAAGATCCTCGGCGCGCAGATCGTGGGTAAAGACGGCGTGGATAAGCGCATCGACACCATCGGCGTGGCGACACGCCTTGGCGCCTCCGTCACAGACCTCAAGGAGCTGGAGTTTGCATATGCCCCGCCGTACTCCTCGGCAAAAGACCCGGTCAACATGCTAGGGTTTGTCGCGGAAAACGTGCTCGGCGGGCTGGTCAAGTTTGCCCCGTGGAACATTGCGGAAACAGACAAAAACGCGGTGCTGCTGGACGTGCGCGAGGACGCAGAGCTGCTGGCCTACGCGCTGCCCGGCGCAAAGCATATTCCGCTGGGTCAGCTCAGAGACCGCTTAGGCGAGCTCGACAAGAGCAGGCAGATCGTCACTTTCTGCGCCATCGGCGTGCGCTCCTATAACGCGGCGCGCATCCTGAGTCAAAACGGCTTTGAACACGTATTGCTCTATCCCGGCGGCACGCGCTTCTTTCAATCGACGCATTACAAGGAGGTCACCCCCATGCCCTATACGAATAATGAGCCCGTTCACGACAGCGGACACGCGGAGACCGCCAATATTCCCGTTGCGGCAATGCGCATCGATTGCAGCGGCATGCAGTGCCCCGGCCCCATCATGAAGGTTTTTGAAACCATGAGGGAGATGAAGGACGGTCAGGTCATGGAAGTCTCCGCCAGCGACCCCGGCTTTGCGCGGGATATCGTCGCCTGGGCGCGGCGCACGGGCAATACGCTCTTGAGCAACGAGCGCCACGGCAACGACTATGTTGCGCTGGTCAAAAAAGGCACGGGAGCTACGCTCACCCAGCAGATTCCGCAGTCCCCTGCGGGCGACGGCAAGACGATCATCGTCTTTAGCGGCGATTTGGACAAGGTGCTTGCGAGCTTTATCATCGCAAACGGCGCGGCTGCCATGGGCAGACCGGTAACCATGTTCTTCACCTTCTGGGGGCTGAATGTGCTCAGAAAAGCGAGCAAGGTCAAGGTGCAGAAGAGCTTCATCGAGGCCATGTTCGGCGGCATGATGCCGCGGGGCGCCGGCAAGCTCAAGCTCAGCAAGATGAATATGGGCGGCATGGGCACCGCCATGATGAAGATGGTCATGCGGCAGAAGAATGTCGATTCTCTCGAAACCCTCATCCAGAAAGCGATGAAGGCGGGCGTGAAGATCGTCGCCTGCACGATGAGCATGGACATCATGGGCATTCAGGAGAAGGAGCTCATCGAAGGCGTGGAGCTCGGCGGCGTGGGCGCCTATCTGGGCGACGCGGAAGAGAGCAACGTCAATCTCTTCATCTGAAAAACACCTACGCACGGGCGCGCAGTGGAAACACGGCGCGTCTTTTTTTCTTGGCGGAAGCGGGAATTCTGATTGATAATTCCGATGAAAAGTCGTATGATCCAATCAGAGATAGAAATTTTATAAAGAGGGGTATTGTATGAAAAAAGACTTACTGCTCGAAATCGAAAGCCAGCTGACCACGATGGGAATATCCACGGTCAATGGGGACAAGACCGACCTGCTCATTGACGTGGAGCTGCTCGATGCAAGCTTCTCTACCGGCAAGAAAAAGCTCAAATACGAGGCGATGATCCTGCTGGATGAGGGCGACAAGACCGTAAAGATGTATGAAAAAACGACTGAATTGAGCGCGGGCGTATCCTTTGGCATGAGCGGGGAATCGTCGTTTCAAAGCGGCAGCACGCTCATGCGCAAGGTCAAAAGCGTACAGTATGACCCAACCGGCAAGGTGTTTGAATACAGCTTTGACCTCGGCGCAATCAGTAAGGCGGTCAAGGCCGCAGCACTGGCGAATGGCTGGTCGTTTAAAACGGTGATCATGAAGAAGAACGCTATGTTTCGCTGATTTTTACAAAAATCTCAAAAAATCTGCCGCAACCACTTGAGTGCGATTGACAAAAACGTAAAATGTAACGGCTAGAGATTCCGCGTAACGGCTAGAGATTTCACGTAACGGCTAGAGATTCCGCGTAACGGCTAGAGATTCCGCGTAACGGCTAGAGATTCCGCGTAACGGCTAGAGATTCCGCAATCTGCGGAGACGAGCGGAGCGTGATAAAACCGCCCATGGGAGAGATTCCGCGGGTGGTTTTGCATGTTCGGCGTGCTTCTTCCCTCAAAAACGAGATGCAGCGGATGTTTCGCGCAGTTCACAATCCGCGCTATCCAAGTGCAGCGCGGCGTGATATAATCCCATCAATTCAATGACACGGAGGAATATACGCATGGCAGACGTCGTTTGGAAAGATCGCAAGCGGATCATCTTCGGCTTGCCGTGGACGTTTACGCGCTATTCGATGACGCAGGAAAAGCTGATCATCGATACGGGGTTCATCAGCCGCAAGGAGGATGAAATCCGCCTTTACCGCATTCTGGATATCTCGCTGTATCGCCCGATCAGCCAGCGCATCTGGGGGCTGGGCACCATCCGCCTCCACACGGCGGATAGGAGCGCGCCCGAGGTCGAGATCAAGCGCATCAAGCGCGCCAAAGAGATCAAGGAAATGCTCTCTGAAATGGTCGAGCGCGAGCGGGATGAGAAGCGCATCACCGCGCGCGAGTTCATGGGGTTTGGAGAGATGGACGAAGACGAGGATCGCAACGACTAGGGTGTGCTTCAAAAAGCACGGCGGCACCGGGCAAGTAGTTTGACTGACCGGCAGCCGGCAAAACGAACGAAAGCAGGAAACGCTGGGTTCTGCTTTTGACGAACTGAGCGTTGCGAACGATCAAACATACAGACATCATTGTGAAGCTCCCGCGAAATCGGGGGCTTTTTGTTGCGAGATGGCCTGTTTTCTGCTATACTCCACAATTAGGGTATTATGCGGACGAATGTCTTTCTGAACGCCGAAACAGTAGCAAAACGGGACTGTTTCGGGGAATTTTCAAGAAAAACTGCAATCGCCCACGGATTGAAACACAAAGGAGTTTTCCGAATGGGATTCATCGATACATTGCTTGGCAACACAAGTACAAGCCGACTGAAAAAACTGCAGCCGTATGTCCGGCAGATCAGCGAGCTGGAGCCGCAGATCCAGGCGATGACGGACGAACAGCTTTGCGGGCAGACTGCTATTCTGCGCGAACGCCTTAAAAACGGCGCGACGCTTGACGACATCATGATCGAGGCGTTTGCAACCGTGCGCGAGGCGGCGGTGCGCACCGTCG
>JAUYTF010000333.1 GCA_030695285.1 Eubacteriales bacterium
CGCGGACAACGCGCTTTTTGTCGTTCGGGTGTAGGCGCCCTGCCGTGACCGGATCGATCTTTTTCAGTCTTGCAAACGCCGCGTTGGAATCCTGATCATATTCATTCGATGCGCGCTCCCGCGCTATTTCGTTTCGCGGAATGGCAAACCCAAGCGGATAAGTCAGCGCGTTGACATACAATCCGCTGCCGCCAACGACGATTGGCGTGTTGCCGCGCACCGTGATCGTGTCGATTGCCTGTGTGGCCATATTGCGAAACATTGCAGCAGAAAACTCAGGCGTATTGATCGCTAGGCAGTCGATTAGATGGTGCGCAATCCCCTGCCGCTCTGTAAGCGGCGGCTTTGCAGAGCCGATGTCCATGCCAAAATATACCTGCACGGAGTCGGCGGAGACAATCTCTCCGCGTGTCCGTTTGGCTAGCTCAATGGAAAGTTCGGTTTTATGGCTGGCGGTCGGACCTACGATACAGACGATCCTTCGCCGTTCTGACTGAGATACCATCATTTTCTCACACAAGTTTGATTGTTAAACGATGCGTTTGAACATCTTTTCGATGTCCATCTTGGTGAAGCGAACCGCGACAGGCCGCCCGTGCGGGCAGGTCAGCAGCGTGTTCTGCGCGGCAAGGCGCTCTAGCAGCTGGCGAATCTCTTCATGCGAAAGGCGTTCCCCCGCCTTGACCGCGTGCTTACAGGCGGTCTGGGCAATAGCATCTCGAAACCAGTCGTTCGGGCGCGCCTCTTCCGAGCCAGAGAGAAACTCCAACACGTCGTGTAAAAACGCGGCCTTGAGCGCGTTTCCTTTGATCTGCGGCACGGCAAGCAGCGTTATCCTCGTCTCAGTAGCATCGGAAAACACGAAGCCAAAGCGCTCTAGTTCCGATTTGTTTGTGAAAAACACATCGGATTCCGTCGGCAGTAGCCGCACATCCTCTGGTAGGAACAACGTCTGCGACACGATGGCGGCCGATCGCGCCATCAGCGCGTCATACAAGAGCCGTTCGTGAGCGGCATGCTGGTCGATGCAATAGACTGTTTCGCCTTGCTGCACATACCAGTAGGTATCAAACGCACAGCCGATGATATGAAACGGATCGGAAAACGGTTCCGACGGAAAATCAGCAGCGCGCGCTGAATAAGCAGGTTCGCTCTGAAGTCGTTCCTCCGGCTCGCGCGACGGCATCCGGTAGGTCGGCACGCGCGGCGGAAGGCTTGCATACCCGCCCTCGCGCAAGGAACCGCTTGGCTGCAACATCGGCGCACGCAGATCGACACGTCTTGACTCCTCTGAAATTGAGAAAATTGGAGATGTCGACTCCTCCGGCTCAACTCGATGAATTTCGATATCGGGCACATAGCTGCGAATCAGCGCCTCCGAGCAGGCGACAACGACGCTGCGCGAGACACGCTGCTCGTTCGCAAAGCGAACCTCGAGCTTTGCCGGATGGACGTTGACATCCACCTCGGCGTAGGCAATATTAAGATACAACACCGCAAACGGAAAACGTCCGATCAACACCCGCGTGTCAAAGGAGCGCGAGAGCGCGTTGCTCAGCACGTTGGTGCGGATAATGCGCCCGTTGAGCAATATCGTCTGTCCGGAACGGTTGGCGCGCGCGAGATCCGGCACGCCGACAAAACCGGTAATCTTGAGATATCCGTCATCAAACGCGACTGGGCAAATCTGCCGCTCCATATTCACGCCGTAGACCGAGAGCAGCGCGTCCTTTGCGCTGCCGTTTCCCGTAGAGCGATAGACGGTTCTGCCTCCGCTGACATAGTGCACCGCAACCTGCGGGACAGAGAGGATCAGCCGCGCGACATAGTCCCCGATTGCCGCGCTCTCGGCGCGTGCGCTTTTGACAAACTTCAGCCGAGCAGGCACATTGTAAAAGAGATTTCGCACTTCGATGCTCGTCCCCCGCGTGCCTGCGGTGCGCTTGTGCTCGACTAAGTCGCCACCTTCATAGCGAATCTGTGTGCCGAGCTCGTCTTCCTCGGTCTGTGTTTGCAATATGACGCGCGAAACAGCGGCGATGGACGCCAGCGCCTCCCCGCGAAAGCCGAGCGAGTGAATCGCAAAGAGGTCGCTCGCGGTTGAAATTTTACTAGTAGCGTGGCGTAAAAAAGCCGTTTCGCAGTCGTCATCCGCAATGCCGCCGCCGTTGTCTATGATGCGGATGCTGTCCAAGCCTCCGTTTTCAATCTCGATTGTAATCGCAGTTGCGCCCGCGTCGATGGCGTTTTCAACAAGCTCTTTGACAACCGAACTCGGCCGCTCGACGACCTCGCCGGCGGCGATCTGGTTTGCGATTCTGGGCGGTAAAACGTGTACCTTTGGCATCTTTTCTCCGGTTCTTGATTGTTCTATTCCAGCGGTACTAAGTGATTGACTGATGATTCGCGTTACGAGTGTTTCAGCATCGCGTGCAGGGCAAATAGTTGATTGAGCGCTTCCAATGGTGTTAAGTGATTGACATCCAGTTCTTTTAAAATGCGAAGTGCGCTCTCTTCCCCGCTCTCGTCGAGCAGCGAGGGCTGCACGCTGGTTTCAATCTTTGCCGGTTCACGCTTGGCCGCGATATCCGCAGACTCCAGCTTTTCGAGGATCTCTTTTGCGCGGGCGAGCACCGCCTCTGGCAACCCCGCCAAGCGCGCCACCTGAATACCAAAGCTCTGATCCGCGCCGCCGCGTACGATTTTTCGCAAAAACACGATGTCATCGCCGATTTCGCGGACGGTCACGCGGAAGTTTTTCACGGCCGGCAGCGCGCCTTCCAGCTCGGTAAGTTCGTGATAATGCGTGGCAAACAGCGCTTTAGCGCCGCATTTTTTCGCGTCTGCGATGTATTCCAGCACCGACCAGGCGATGCTGAGTCCGTCAAACGTGCTTGTGCCTCTGCCGATTTCGTCGAGGATGAGCAGGCTGTTTTCACTCGCGTTGTGGAGGATGTTTGCAACCTCGCTCATCTCCACCATAAACGTGCTCTGGCCGGAGGAGAGATCGTCGCTCGCGCCGATGCGTGTAAAAATGCGATCGATGATCGAGATATCCGCCTCCGTCGCGGGCACGAACGAGCCGATGTGCGCCATCAGCGCAATCAGCGCCGTCTGGCGCATATAGGTGCTCTTGCCAGCCATGTTTGGGCCGGTGATGATCAAAAGTCGGTCCTCCGCGCGGTTTAAGAGCACGTCATTTGGTACAAACGGGTCCTTCATCGCGCGTTCAATCACGGGATGACGACCGTTGATGATCTTGATTCTCCCCTGCTGGTTCCATTTCGGGCGGCAGTAGCCGTTGTTGGCGGCGACTTCCGCAAGGGAAACATAAGTGTCCAGCTCGGCAATCAGCGCGCCGTTTGCCTGTAATCTTCCTGTGCAGCCCAGCAGCACCTCGCGGATGGCGGCAAACAGCTCGTTTTCCAATTGTATCAGGCGATCTTTCGCGCCTAGTATCTTCTGCTCCATCTCTTTGAGTTCGGGCGTGACAAAGCGCTCGGCGTTGGCAAGTGTCTGCTTGCGCTCGTATTCATACGGCACCTGCGCAAGGTACGACTTCGTGACCTCGATAAAATACCCAAACACGCGGTTGTAGTTCACGCGCAGGGATTTAATCTTCGTGATATCGCGTTGTGCCGCTTCAAAGCTCTCCAGCCAGGCTTGCGAGTTTTCCGCTATGCTTCGAAGCTCATCCACCTCGGGATGATATCCGGATCGGATGAATCCGCCGTCCTTGAGTGTTGGGGGCGGCGCTTCCGTGATCGCGGATAGGAGGAGGCCGAGTACATCCACCATCTCGTCGAGATACTGCGAAACATCTTTCAGCGCCGCACTCTGACTTGTGCGCAGGGCTTCTTTAATGATCGGCACGCGCCCGATGGTTTGCATGAGTGCGATACAGTCTCGCGCGTTGACCGAGCCGTAGACAATCTTGCTGCAAAGCCGCTCAATGTCATACATGCCGTGGAGCAGTTCCTGCATCTGTTTGCGCAAGGTCAGGTTGTCCTTTAACGCGCCGACCGCATCCAGCCTGCGCTCGATCTCCTGGATCGATTGCAGCGGGCGATCGATCCAGTCGCGCAGCATTCTTCCGCCCATTCCCGTCTTTGCGTGGTCTAGTAGATGGATCAAGGTGTTTTTCTTGTTTCCGCCAAAGCGAAGCGGCTGCGTGAGTTCGAGGTTTCGCCGCGAGGTTGCGTCCAGCACCATATAGCTGCTGCGGCTAAGCAGCCGCATCCCGCGGATGTGCGAGAGCGCGTTTTTCTGCGTCTCATCCAGATAGCGCATCAGCGCGCCCGCGGCGGAGACGGCGTAGGGTGCTTCATCCGCGCCAAAGCCGGAGAGTGAGTTGACGTTGAAGTGACGCTTTAGGATATCCCGCGCGCTCTCGGGTAAAAACGCGCTTGCGCCGTATTGCTCGAGATAATAGGAAGACGAAATCTGCCGCGAGAGCAGTTGCTGTAAAAACAGCGAAGGTTCCGCGATGACCTCGCGCGGACGAATGCGCTCCAGCTCATCCAGCAACGCAACCGCCGGTTGTTTTCCGTCGAGCTGCAACAGATAAAACTCACCCGTCGAGACATCCGCATACGCAAGACCTATGATGCTCTCTCCTGCCGCGATGGAGGCGATATAGCTGTTTTGCCCCTCTTCAAGCATGCGGTCTTCAATTACCGTGCCGGGGGTAATGATGCGGATGACGTCCCGCTCGACCAGGCCTTTTGCGAGAGCCGGGTCTTCAATCTGCTCACAGATGGCGACTTTGTAGCCTTTTTCGATGAGCTTAGAGATGTAGTTGTCCACCGCGTGATACGGCACGCCGCACATAGGCGCGCGCTCACTCAGGCCGCAGTCCCGCCCGGTCAGGACGAGGTCAAGCTCTTTTGAGGCGGTCTTTGCGTCTTCAAAAAACATCTCGTAAAAATCGCCCAGGCGAAAGAAGAGCAGACAGTCGCTGTATTTCTCTTTGAGTTCCAGATACTGCCGCATCATCGGCGTCATCGAAGCAGGCATTCGTTCCTCCGTCGTTCGGATCTGTGCAAAAAAACGAAAAGTAAAAGAATGTTTCTTTATCTTCCCAGTTAATTAAGGTTTAGTGCTTGCAGCCGCCGCAACCGCCGCAGTCTCCGCTGCAGTCACCGCTTGCGCTCGTCTGTGCGCCGATGCAGGCGTTGATCTCGTCGTTGACCGCTGAGAGTACCGTTGAAAACGCGTTTTGCGCTAAGATCAGGCCTCCATACAGCGGGCTCTCTTTGAGCTGCGCTTCCAGACGGTCGATATCGTTGGTCAGCGAAACCGCTTCCAGATCGTTGCCGTCCTCATCCGCCAGAATACTGATGAGCCGGTCGCGCTTCTCGTTGAGCTCCTGCATGAGCCGCGCAATGGCTTCGTTTTTCTCAAAATCGCTCTGTGCCTGTTTCATGTGTACAAATTCAGAAGAGTTGGCAAGCGCCAGCCCGAGTTCTCTCGCCAGTTCAATCATCTTTCTATGTCCTCCGGTTTTCGGTTTTAGTTTGTGTCAGTTTTATATTTGCTGCTCTCCGCAGTTTTTCCGTATAACGAGTTTTTTCGAACATTGGTGACCGTCACCGGAACATACTGCCCGATCAGCTCCGGCGTGCCGGTGAAATACACCATTTTAAAATTCGAAAACTTGCCGTAGCAAACGGGTTCGTTCTTCGTGTTACAGTCCTCCACGTGCACGATGCCCGCTAGACCTACATATTTTTCGTTATTCTCGCGGGACTTTCGCTCCTGCAGCGCGTTAAGCCGTTGTAAGCGTTCGCGCTTGGTGATGTCCGTTACCTGCTCCTCCATCGTCGCTGCGCTGGTGCCTTTGCGCGGAGAATACTTGAAGGTAAACGCAGATGCAAAACCCACCTGCTCCACCAAATCGAGCGTTTGCAGGAAGTCTTCCTCCGTTTCACCGGGGAAACCAACGATGATATCCGTCGTGAGCTCCACATCCGGCATAGCGGCTTGCAGCTTCTGAACGATCTCAAGATACCGCTCCCGCGTATATTTGCGGTTCATCCTGCTTAAAATCTCGTTTGACCCGCTCTGCATCGGTAGATGCACATGGTGGCAAACGTTGGGCAGGCTCGCCATCGCCGCGATCATCTCGTCCGACAAATCTTTCGGGTGAGATGTCATAAACCGGATGCGCTTAAGCCCTTCTACCTTTGAGACCTCCGTCAGCAACGATGCAAACGAAGCATTGATTAAGTCTTTTCCGTATGAATTGACGTTTTGCCCCAGCAGCGTCAACTCGGTATATCCTTCCGCGACGAGTTTTTTCGCTTCATCGACGACCGCCTGCATCTCGCGGGAGCGCTCCCGCCCGCGCACAAAGGGCACGATGCAATAGGTGCAGAAGTTGTCGCAACCGTAGTTGATGTTGACAAAGGCGTTGATCTTCCCCGTGCGGATGCTCGGCAGATCGTCCTCGATTTGAATGTTGTTTTCGTCCACAGCGAGCGTGCGGGAGCCAGCCTCGGCGCTCTCAACGAACGCAGGCAGGCGCGAAAGCAGATTGGTTCCGAATACGATATCCACAAAAGGAAAACGTTTATACAGTTTTTCAGCGACCTCCTGCTGCTGCATCATGCAGCCGAACACGCCGATGATGAGGTTGGGATTCTCGTCCTTTCGCTCCTTGAGCGCGCCGATGTTGCCAAACACCCGCTTCTCCGCGTGGTCTCGCACACAGCAGGTGTTAAAGAGGATCAGAGCGGCACTTTCTTTGTCCGTTCCGCGCGAAAACCCCACGGTTTCTAGCAATCCTGCGGCTGTTTCGCTGTCCCGAACGTTCATCTGGCAGCCAAATGTTTCGATATAATACACGCGTGCAGCGTTGATCATTTTACTGAGAAAAGGCGATTTTTGCTCCATGTTAGTACACTCCATTTCGACTCCGCTTCATTATAGCATGATTTGTTAAGTCGAATGAAAGAATTTTGTGTTTTCCGTGTTGACAATTTTATGTGCTTGTTGTATATTATGAAAGTCGCGAAAAGCGGTGCGTGCCATCTTCGGGGTGTAGCGCAGTCCGGTAGCGCACGTGCTTTGGGAGCATGGGG
>JAUYTF010000388.1 GCA_030695285.1 Eubacteriales bacterium
AAAAACTGAATTCTGCTCTTCTTGTTCGATATTGTTGAGTGGGATCGCTTAATCCCGGCGTAAGCTGTCAAACCAATCATCAGCACCAACAACCACGCCAATTGGCCGCGGGTGTTAACCAATAGAAAGCTTAGCATCCAAGCGACTGCTAAATATGACCTTCGTAAATACAATACGCTCGCAAAAATATATTTGAAAAAAAGAAAGTACAGCGGAAACGCTATCGCTTCACTTAAGATTGTGTTGCTGGGAATCCTGCCTTGAACTGTAAACACCGTTTGCAACACAAAAAGCAGAAAGAAGCCCGACGCAATGACATATGCATGCGCAACCCGAAAGCCTAAGACATCGACTACAAACGATACAAGAGAAAAAATGGCGTAAGCAACCAAAATGTTTTGGAAAATGATCAATGGTACTATAAAATGCAAATCGCCGAAAATCCATTGGAAGAGATCTATGAGCAAACAATAAAGCGGGCTGACAGCGGTAGAGCTATTGATATATGCATGCGCGTCAGGCGCTATCTTGTAACCAAACAAGCAAAGTGCTGTCAAAAACGCACCCAATATAGCAAGGAATAAGTAGAAGTTTTTTTTGTTTAGCTTCGGCCATAACATAAAGACACCTCATTATCTGGGGTTGTTGTAAAATGTTTTCTACTTAATCGGCTTCATGGTCGGGAAGAGCAGCACATCGCGAATGGTCGCAGCGTTGGTGAGTAGCATCACCATGCGATCGATGCCGATGCCAATGCCGCCCGTCGGGGGCAAGCCGTACTCCAGCGCTAGGCAGAAGTCCTCGTCGATCATCATGGCCTCATCATCACCCTTTGCGCGCTCGTGCGCTTGCTGTGTAAACCTGCCGCGCTGATCCACGGGGTCGTTGAGCTCCGAGAACGCGTTTGCATACTCGTGGCCAGCGATAAACAGCTCAAAGCGCTCTGTCAGGTGCGGCGCTGTGGGCTTGCGCTTGCTCAAGGGAGATATCTCCACCGGATAGTCAATGATAAACGTCGGCTGAATCAGCGTGTCCTCGACAAAAACGTCAAACGCCTCGGCTAGCAGCTTCCCGCGCGAAGCGGTCTTGTCCTTGACCTCCAGCTTGAGCGCCTTTGCCTTTTCCCGCGCTTCCTCGTCGGTTGCGCAGCCGTAGAAGTCCACACCCGTCGCCTGCCGCACCGCTTCGTTCATCGAAACGCGCGCAAACGGCGGTGTCAGGTCGATTGCCTGCTCCTGATAGGTGATCTTCGTCGTGCCGTTGACCGCGATGCTGCAGCGCGAGAAGAGATCCTCCGCCAGCTCCATCATGCCGTTGTAATCGGTATACGCCTGATACGCCTCAATGGTCGTAAACTCCGGGTTGTGCATGGCATCCATGCCCTCATTGCGAAAGAGGCGGCCGATCTCATAGACGCGCTCCAGACCGCCAACCACGCACTCCTTGAGGTGCAGCTCGGTGGCGATGCGCAGGTACATATCCAGATCCAGCGTGTTATGATGCGTCACAAACGGGCGCGCGGAGGCACCGCTGGCCGTCGTGTTGAGCACAGGAGTCTCCACCTCGATAAACCCCCGCTCGTCCATGCGGCGGCGAATTTCCGAGACGATACGGCTCCGCTTTTGAAACATATCGCGCACTTCCGGGTTGACGATAAGATCGACAAACCGCTGGCGATAGCGCAGCTCAGGATCCTTGAGGCCGTGATACTTCTCCGGCAAGGGGCGAAGAGACTTGCTCAGCAGCGTAATCTGCTGGGCATGCACGCTGGTTTCGCCCGTCCTTGTGACGAATACATAGCCCTTTACGCCGATGATGTCGCCGATGTCGAAGGTCTTAAACGCGTCGTAAACGTCTTCTCCCAAATCGTCCCGCTTCATATATACCTGAATGCGCCCTCTGGCGTCCAACAGGTGCGCAAAGCTTGCCTTGCCCATGATGCGGCGGGAGATTATGCGCCCCGCAATAGAGACCTGCATGCCGTGCTCCCCGTCCTGCGGCTGAGGGGCGGATAAGATATCGCTGCTATAGTGGCTCACGTCATAGGTGGTGTTGGCAAAGGGGTCGTTTCCCACCGCCTGCAAAACGCTTAGCTTATCGCGGCGCACCTGCAGCAGCTCGGTTAGCTGCTCCTGCGTGAGTTCCAGTTCCTGATTTTGTAAATCTGCGGGGTGTTCCATATGCTCTCTCCTAAAAATCACTGCGTTACAGTTCGATACGGGGTAAACAGACGCTTGTGGGGGCATCTGCGCTCCTACAAAAAACAAGGGGGCTTCTTAGCCCCCGAAGAACCTGTTTGCGTTATTTGCCGATCTGCGTTACCTTCAGCTTCAGCATGCCGCCGGGGGTTGTCACCTCGACCACATCGTTGGCTTTATGGCCCAGCACCGCCTTGCCGATTGGCGACTCGTTTGAGATGCGCCCGTTGACAGGGTCGGCTTCCGCACTGCCGACAATCTGGAAGGTGTATTTTTTTGTTTTGTCGTTGACATTGGCGAGTTTAATCGTTGCCCCCACGCTGACCGTGGTGACATCGATGGCGTTCTCGTCGATGACCTTCGCGTTCTTGAGCTCGTTCTCGAGCTGCTGAATGTCATACTCGTTCTTCGCCTGCTCGTTTTTCGCCGCGTCGTACTCCGCATTTTCAGAGAGGTCTCCGAACGCGCGCGCTATTTTCAGCTGCTCGGCAATCTCAAGGCGTTTGGTCGTCTTGAGATGTTCCAGCCGCTCCTCGCGTTTTGTAATCTCTTCAGGCGTAAGCCAGATATCTGCCATCGTTCTTTACTCCTTCATGGGCAGGGCTTCGATTCAGCCCCTACCGTGTTTACCTATTATATTGGTGCAAAAAAATCGTGTCAACCCCATATTTGCTCGAGCTCTTCGAGCGTTTTACAGGTGTTGATGCGGGTTCTAAGTTTTGCCGCGTCGTGCATGCCACGCAGATAAAACGCAAGGTGCTTTCTCAGCTCCACAATCGCGTGATCGCCTTTTTCGTTTAGCGCCATCCGCGCGTGCCGCATGGCGGTTTCACGCCGCTCGTCCCAGGTCGGAGGCGTGTAGCTTCTTTTCTCCAGCGCGCAGACGATTTCTTCAAACACGAAGGGATTCCCCAGCGCGCCGCGTCCGATCATCACCCCGTCGCATCCGGTTTCCCGCAGGGTGTCCAGTGCGCTTTTTGCGTCATGCACGTCTCCGTTGGCGATGACGGGGATGTTCACCGCTTGCTTGACTGCCGCCATACAGGTACGGTCGGCCTGACCTGCATACAACTGCTCGCGCGTTCTGCCGTGAATGGTGAGAAACGCGGCTCCGTTTTCTTCGCACACACGGGCAAACTCCGCCGCATTCTCGTGCGCTGCGTCCCAGCCTTTGCGAAACTTCACCGAGACGGGCACATGCGCGGCTTTCACCGTCGCTCTCACAATCCGTCCCGCGAGAACCGGATCGCGCATCAGCGCGCTGCCGTCGCCGTTTCCGGCGATCTTCGGCGCGGGGCAGCCCATGTTGAGGTCGATACAGAGCAGCAGCTCGCCAAGATCCTGCTCCACGATGGCGACCGCCTTTGCCAGCGTCGGAGGTTCGCTGCCGAAAAGCTGCACGGCATAGGGCGCGTCCCCCACCTGCGGCAGATACAGTCCACGGGTCCGTTCGCTCATAAAGAGCAGACCTTTTGCGCTGATCATCTCGCTGGTGACGAGATCCGCACCGCGCTCACGGCAGAGCAGGCGAAACGTCCTGTCGGAAAATCCCGCCATGGGCGCCAGGCAAACAGCCGGCCTCGTTGCGGGAAAGATATTCTCAATCATGGCGCCTCTGTGGGTTTGGGCGTTGGCGTTGCTGCCGGTATCGGGGAAACATTGGGGTCGGGTGTGCCGAAATCGGAGGTGTCCGGGTTCTCTTCGATCACCGTCAGCTCGGAGACATACCAGCGCGCATTGGTGTTGATGAACTTGATCTTGTATCGCTTGGGTGTCCATTCCGGCAGTGGGTGGTCCGCTGCGTTCTGGTCCTCACCCAGCTGATCTGCATTGATGGTGCCCTTGAGCGAGACGCGCTCCGTCGCCGTAACAGTTGCGCTCATCGACCAGGGCAGCACGCTGATCTTATCGATCGTGAGATCGTAGTTGTAGTCCGAAATCGTATAGTTGGCGTAGGTCACGTCCGACATGGCAGGATCGCTTTCCAGAAACGTAAGCGTAAAATATTCCTCCAGATCGTTGCGCGCGCCGTCAGCCAAGACGCACTCTGCACGCAACGCCATGCCCTCGGAGGTTAATATATATAGGTTGGAATACCGCTCGGCGGTCAAGAACGCGCCGATGCAGAGTATCGCAGCCATGATGATGAGCAGCAGCGTGCGCACGATATACATCATTGAGCGCCGCGCAGCGCGGAGCCTTTTTACGTCGTTCGGTTCATCATAATTTGAGTTCGTCATCGTTTCACCTTCGCTCGATATGATAGCATATCTCCCCCGCGCTTGGCAAACCAACAAATTGGAAACAAAAGCCGCAGATTTCGCCACATTTTGCGTATTTATTGCACCATCGCCGCGCGCTGGAGCGAACGTTAAATCCGTCACCTAACAAATCTCGATTGGTGATTTTCTCACGCGCCGATCATGCTTGCGCGGTTGACAGATTTTCTCTTCGGCGTATAATAAAAACGCTGGGTTTCCGGCAAATATCGGAAACGACGGATGTTTTGCTTCGACGAAGGTTCTGAAGCGTAGCGTTACAGGATAAAATTCAAGAAAAAGGATACCCAATCAATATGGAAGAATGCACCCACGATTGTTCGAGCTGTTCGTCTAACTGCGACAGCCGCGAGAAAACCAGCCTCATCGAATCGCCGCATGTGATGACGCACGTGAAAAAAGTCATCGGTGTGGTCAGCGGCAAGGGCGGCGTCGGCAAGTCCATCGTCACCTCCATGCTCGCGGTTCTCCTGCGTCGAAGAGGCTATCGCACCGCTATTCTGGACGCGGACATCACCGGGCCCTCGATCCCGCAGGCGTTCGGGTTACACTCCCGTGCGGAAGGTTCAGATCAGGGCATCTTCCCCGTGCAGAGTAAGACGGGCGTCGCGGTCGTGAGCATGAATCTGCTGTTAGAGAACGAAACCGACCCCGTCGTCTGGCGCGGGCCGATCATCGCAGGCTCGGTCAAGCAGTTCTGGACGGATGTGCTCTGGGGTAGTGTGGACGTGATGTTCATCGATATGCCGCCGGGAACGGGCGACGTGCCGCTGACGGTGTTTCAGTCGATCCCCGTGGACGGCATCGTGGTGGTCACCTCGCCCCAGCAGCTCGTGAGCATGATCGTCGAAAAAGCCGTTCACATGGCGGACTTGATGAAAATCCCCGTGCTCGCGCTCGTGCAGAACATGAGCTATGTCGAGTGCCCCAGCTGTAAGGAGATCATTCGCCCCTTTGGCGAGAGCGATATCCACACTCTTGCGGACAAGCACAACATTCCCGTCACCGCCGAGCTGCCGATTCAGAAGGAACTGTCCACCGCCTGCGACGCAGGCCTGATCGAGCTCTTTGTGGGAGACTGGCTCAACGGGCTTGCGAATATGCTGGAAGGGATGATTAAAGAAGAGAAAAAGTAGATTGGTATCAGATTTTTGTGATTTTGATTCTCAATTCAACACAAAGGAGATATGGTATGAGCATATCGCACATTGATGAAACGAAAATCGTTACGCTTCCCGACGGTTTATACAAAAACGTTAAGGGGCAAGTCCTGATCTCTCCGGCCAACGGCTCCGATCAAAATGTGTTGCGGCTTTTTCACATCGCGCAGGGCGGATATTCCGCCAACCATGAGCACGATTTCCCGCACTACATCTATGTTCTCGAGGGTGAAGGTACCATGGAGTTAAATCATAAAACGTTCCCGATACATGCCGGATCGTACGCCTTTGTTCCCAACAACACTCAACATCAGCTGGTCAACACCACCACAACCGGACAAACGCTGAAATTCCTTTGCATGGTACCGGTAGAAGGCCATAAAGGATTCCCCGAATAATATCGGAGCGGTTTTCTTATTGTGCAGTAAAAAGGGCTTGCAACTTGCGAATCGCAGGTAGCAAGCCCTTCTGTTTTGCTTTCGCTGATCGAATATTTATAGCCCCATCTCTGCCTTGACGTCGGCAAAGGCTGCGATTGCGAAGTCGAGGTCTTCTTTGGTGTGCGCCGCGGAGACCTGGGTGCGAATGCGCGCCTTGTTCATCGGCACCACGGGATAGAAGAAACCCACGACGTAAACCCCGTGCTCCAGCATCTTTGCCGCGAACGTCTGCGCGGTCTTAGCGTCATAGAGCATCACAGGTACGATTGGGTGTTCGCTCTTTGGCACGTCAAACCCCAGCTTGCCCAACTGCTCCCGAAAATAACGCGTGTTCTCGTGCAGCTTGTCGCGCAACTCGGTCGATTCTTCTAGCAAGTCCAGCACCTTAATGCTCGCGGCGCAGATAGCCGGAGCGACAGTATTAGAAAACAGATACGGACGCGAACGCTGTCGTAATAGATCGATAATCTCCCGCTTTGCCGCCGTGTAGCCGCCGCTGGCCCCGCCAAGTGCCTTGCCCAGCGTGCCGGTGATGATATCCACCCGGCCCATCACGCCGCAGTACTCATGCGTGCCGCGCCCGTGCTCACCCATGAAGCCCACCGCGTGGCTGTCATCCACCATGACCAGCGCGCCGTATTCCTCGGCAAGATCGCACACGGCGGAAAGGTTTGCGATAAAGCCATCCATCGAAAACACGCCATCGGTGGCGATGAGCTTGATGCGCGCGCCCTTTGCCGCCTCCAGCTGCTCTCGCAGGCTTCGCATGTCGCTGTTCTTGTAGCGATACCGCACGGCTTTACAGAGGCGAACGCCGTCGATGATGCTCGCGTGGTTGAGCTCGTCTGAAATCACCGCGTCCGCGTCGGTCAGGAGTGTTTCAAACAAGCCTCCGTTTGCGTCGAAGCAAGAACTGTATAAAATCGCGTCCTCCATCCCGAGGAAGCTTGCGATGCGTTTTTCCAGCTCCATATGAATCCCCTGCGTGCCGCAGATGAACCGCACGGACGAAAGCCCGTAGCCCCACACGTCATAGCTCACCTTTGCCGCCGCAATCAGCGCGGGATGATCCGCCAAGCCCAGATAGTTATTGGCGCACATGTTGAGAACGCCCTCTGTCATCGTCGTGTCGATCCGCGCGCCCTGCGGCGTGGTGATCACCCGCTCTTCCTTGTACGTGCCAGCGGCGCGGATTTCATCCAATACGCCGCGGTAGATGTCGTAAGTCGCTTGTTTCATACGCCCTCCTCCGTCCAGTCCAGCACCACTTTGCCGCTTTGTCCGCTGTTCATCACGGCAAATGCTTCCTCAAACTCGGTGTAATGATAGCGGTGCGTCAGCACGGGCGAGAGATCTAGCCCCGCCTCCACCATCGCCATCATCTTATACCAGGTTTCATACATTCTTCTTCCATAGACGCCCTGTAGCGTGAGCCCCTTAAAGATCACGTCGTTCCAGTCGATGATTGTCCCCGGCCCCGCGATGCCAAGCAGCGCCACTTTGCCACCGTTTCGCATGAGCTTGAGCATCTGGTTGAGCGCGGATCCGTTGCCGCTCATCTCGCAGCCGACGTCGAATCCCTCGACGATATGCAGCGCCTTCATCGCGTCTTCAACGGTCTGCGTCTTGAGGTTAACGGTCGCGGACGCGCCCATTTTTTTTGCCAGATCGAGTCGGTAATCGTTCACGTCGGTGATCACGATTCTACGCGCACCGTTTTGCCGGCAGATGCCGACCGCCATGATGCCGATTGGCCCCGCGCCGGTGATGAGCACATCTTCGCCCGCGACATCAAACATCGTCGCCGTGTGGCAGGCGTTGCCGTAAGCGTCGTAAAACGAAACGATCTCCTCCGGCGTGGTCGATGGTACGGCGATGACGTTGGTTTCGGGAATACAGAGGTATTCAGCAAATGCGCCGTCGCGATTGACACCCACGCCTTTGGTAAACCTACACCAGTGCCCGTTGCCCGCGCGGCAGTTGCGGCAGTGTCCGCAGACGATGTGCCCCTCGCCCGTGACGATCTGCCCCACGTGATAATCGTCCACGCCAGGGCCAAGCGCCGCGATTTCGCCGACGTATTCGTGTCCGATGGTCATCGGCGGCACGATGGTCTTCTGGCTCCATGCGTCCCAGTTATAGATGTGAACATCAGTCCCGCAGATGGCGGTTTTGTGGATTTTGATCAGCACCTCGCCAATGTTCGGCACGGAAGTTCGCACCTGCTTAAGCGTCAACCCCCGGTCGGCGGTTTCCTTGACGAGTGCGCGCATATAGGCCGGAATCATAATATTTCCTCCGAAAAATCGAAATTGGATGTGTTGATGTTATTAGAACTCTCTCCAACTAAAACTCTAACTTCTTTCAGCGCGGTTTTCAATGCGTTGGCAACAATATAAGATTTCGTAGGGATTAGAGAATTGGATATGGCGCGGGCGGATAGTATCCGCCAGCGTCGCCAAAGCGGCACCTCGCACGCAAGATAGTATCCGCCCGCGTCGCCAAAGCGGCACCTCGCACGCAAGATAGTATCCGCCCGCGTACAAACGCACAATGGGACTGCCATCTCTGGACAGTCCCAATGTCGTTACTTCTTCAATTACATCCCGCTCGTAGTCGCGAGCGCGTCGAGCGCTTTGTTGACCGATTCGTCGCTGAAGCAGTACCCCAGCGTGGTGTAGCCCGCACGGAGCTTGGCAACTTCTGCGGCGATGGGTTTGTTTCTCAGCACACAGTCCGCGATCAGATTGGCAAGCGTTTCAAACTCCTTTGCCCCGAAGCCAAAGCGCGTCATCTCGGAGACGCCGAGGCGCAAGGCGCCGCTCGCGGTAAAGCCCTCTTCCTCCGGCGTCGCCTGATAGTTGACGATGACGTTGTTCTCTTCCAGCCGCTCTGCCACCTCCGGCCCCGTGCCATAGCCCGTCTTGACAATGACCTGATGCGTCTCGGTGTAGTCAATTGCGGGATCGCCTGCAACGTCCAGCCCCGCAGCCTTCAGGCTCCGCGCAAAAGATTTTGCGTTTGCGATGACGTTCTGTTGATACGTGTCGCCGAACGCGTTCATCTCGTATGCCGCCATCAAGAGACCCACGACCGTGCCGAGGTGGTGATTGCTCACAGCTCCCGGGAACGCGCGCGTCTGAATCGTCTTCCAGAGATCGTATTTGAGCTCGTCTTCCTTATAGTTGACCGCAATCACGCCGCGCTGCGGACCAAAGAACGTCTTGTGCGTGGAGCCGGTGACGATCTCCGCGCCCTCTTCAAACGGCATCTGGAAATGCGGGCCGACAAGACCCAGCACATGCGCCATGTCATACATAATCGTGGTTGGAATCTTCTGTTCATCCACAAACTGGCGGATCTCGCGCACGGGCTCCTTATGCAGCACCATCGATTTGCCAAAGATGATGAACTCCGGACGATACCGCTCGATGACCTTCTTGGTCTCCTCCACGTCGATCTTGAAGAGATTTTCGCGCAATACGGGGAAATTCACCACCGCGGAGCGCTCCGTCGCGGGATCGACCGCCACATAGTCGTGCAGGGCGCCCATGGGCTGCGCGCTGAGATGCCCGCCCTTGATGATGTGGTTGTTGAGGATGTAGCCAAGCCGCTTGGGCGTGCGCTTGCGGTCGAGCCGGTTTTTGTAATCCATCAACGCGGAAAACACGGTGACGTTGCTCATCTGTCCGCTGATCACGCGCGCCTCAACTTCCGTGCAGTGGAAATACTTGACCAGCTCCGCAACCAGCGCGCGCTCGACTTCGTCGATGAACTTCGTACCCTGATAATAGAACACCTCGTGGTCGTTGAACGATGCAGTCCGCTTGTGCTCGGCATAGCGAAAGCTCGGATCGCTGCCGCTGAGCAGCCGCACTGCGCGGGAGGCTGTCATCTCACTGGGGATGAGGTTGATGCAGCGTTCCTGCCGCCAGGCGTGATTGGCCGCCGCTTTTTTCAGCAGGTTCAGCGCGCTGTTCGGCAAATCGGCGGAAGGCTTATCCTTCGGCTCTTCCGGCGCGTCCAGCACGATTGGGCGGGCATACGGCGGCGCATCGGAGCGCAGGTGCCACGCGGGCACCACGGCGCTGATCTTGCTGCCGCGGATATCCACCTCGACCGCATCGTCGGTCAGCACGTCCGAATCCAGCAACGCAAGGCCAATCGAGCGCATCGCTTTCTGGTCGGTGAAGGTCTCAAGTAAGCTTCCCTGATTTTCGACCACGTAGCGCGGAATCATCGTGCCGCTTGTGACGTAGCCGATCTCCTTGCCGTCCTTATACACGGGGAATCCCGCGCGGAGCACGCCGCGCCCGGTCAGCGCGATGGGGCGTACCCTGCGTGGTAATGTGGTCAGGTCGGAGAAGTCACGATTCAAGATGCGGCTGCTCGCGGCGAACTGCTGTTCCAGCGGCGCGCGCCCGATCATGCCCCGCTTCTCCTCCGCAAAACTCACGGCAAAGCGCGCCAGCGAGATCGCGAAAATCGGAATCTCGCTTCCGTCCTTATCCTGCCCCAGCTCATGCCCGTAGAGCGGCAGCCCCGCCTCCATGCGCAGGGTGTCCCGCGCGCCAAGACCGATTGGTTTTGCGCCGCGCTTCACGAGCTCGTCCCAGAGGAACGCGCCGTCCTCGCGCAGGGCGAAGATTTCGTAGCCAACGGGTTCGCCCGTGTAGCCGGTCTTGGCGATGTGCGCGGTCTTGCCGCAGAGATTGACGGTGCCGAGGGCGTTCTTCACCGGCTCGGTCAGAAAAGCGCCGTTTGCCATGTCACTTAGAATCTGTTTGGATTTCGGACCCTGCACGGAAAGTAGCGCGACGGCTTCGGATTTGTTCTCCATCTGCGCATCGAAGGCCTTGATCTGCTCGTTCAGATGCGCCCAGTCTTTTTCGGCGTTGGAGGCGTTGACTACGAGGATGTAAGCGTCCTCGACGAAGCGATAGAGATACGCGTCGTCGATCGCGCCGCCGTTTTCGTTGGGAATGATGGCGTACTGCGCCTGATCGACCTCCAAGCTAGAGACGTTACTGGTCAGCACATGCTGCAAAAACGCCTTTGCGTCCTTACCCGTGATGCGAAAGCGCCCCATGTGGCTTACGTCGAAGAGCCCACAACCGCTTCTGGTTGCGAGGTGCTCGGTCACGATGCCGTCGGGATATTGAATCGGCATTTCCCAGCCGCCGAAATCGACCATCGTTGCGCCCGCCGCCACATGGCGCTCATAAAAGAGAGTACGTTTGAGTTCGCTCATCCTGCTACCTCCGTGAAATCATACCGCAAAATGGGATTGCGCGCCGCGCCTACCTCGTCCGGCCGCCCGATTGGCGCGGTCACGGGGGCAAGATGCAGCGCTTCCGGTTCCGTCTTTGCCCGCGCGAGGATGCTCAAAACCGCGCTTGCCGCTTGATCCAGTGTCTCTTTCCCCTCCGTCTCGGTCGGCTCAAACATGAGCGCTTCATGGACGATCAGGGGGAAATACATCGTCGGCGGGTGCATGCCGGCGTCGATGAGCGATTTTGCGACATCCATCGCGGAAACTCCCGTCTCTTTCTTCAGCCCTTCAAGCGAGACCACGAACTCATGCATGCAGTAGCCCGTATTCGCGGCGGGCAGTGCGTCACGAAGTAGCACGCGCATGTAATTTGCGTTGAGCACGGCGTTTTCACTCGCTTCTTTCAGTCCGTCGCCGCCGAGCATGGTGATGTAGCAAGCAGCGCGGAGTACGACGAGGAAGTTACCATGAAACGACTTCATGCGTCCAACGCTTTGCGAAAGATCGGCAAACGAGAACGTGTCGTCCGCGTTTCTCGTCGGCAGACGATCCGGCAGATACGGCGCAAGGCATTCTTTGCAGCCGACCGCGCCCGCGCCTGGGCCGCCGCCGCCGTGCGGGGTGGAAAACGTCTTGTGTAAATTCAGATGCACCACGTCAAAGCCCATGTCGCCGGGGCGCGAGGCACCCATGATGGCGTTCATGTTCGCCCCGTCGTAATAGCAAAGCCCGCCCGCGCCGTGGACGATATCCGTGATGGCACGGATGTTTTTGTCGAAGATGCCGAGCGTGTTGGGGTTGGTCAGCATGA
>JAUYTF010000392.1 GCA_030695285.1 Eubacteriales bacterium
TTACCGAAAAGCAAACAGACAGACGCGCTCTTTTCCTCCATGCTACTCTTAAAGAGCGTTGAGGATTGCTACCGATATTTTGAGGATCTCTGCACGATGCAGGAAATTCGCGACCTCGGCCAGCGGCTGGAGATCGCAAAATCGCTCGACGCGGGGGACACCTACCAGAGCGCAATCGAGAAAACCGGCGTGAGCACCGCCACCATCGGTCGGGTGAAGCGCTGTCTCAACTACGGCGCAGGCGGCTACCGGCTGATTCTGGATCGCATGAAGGAGAGGGAGAACAGCACATGAAACCCGAAACGCTCACCACGCAGGAGCGCATCATGCTCGAACTGCGCGAGCTGTATTTAGGCTATGGCTACCGCCCGTATAAGGTCGGAAAATTTGAAGAATACGACCTCTACATGCGCAACAAGAAGTTTCTTGCCAGCGAGCAGGTGCTCACGTTTAGCGACACAAACGGTAAGCTCAAAGCGCTCAAGCCGGACGTGACGCTCTCCATTGTGAAAAACGCGAAGGACGACGGGCGCACACAGAAGCTCTGCTACACCGAGACCGTCTACCGCGTGCCGAGAAACGCATACGGCTTTCGCGAGATCATGCAGACGGGCTTAGAGTGCATCGGCCGCGTGGACGACTACGCCGCGGGCGAGGTGCTCATGCTGGCGGCGCGGAGCCTTGGCAGGATCAGCGAACGGTATGTGCTGGATGTTTCGGATGTCGGCGTGCTCTCCGGCGTGCTAGCAGAGGAACCGATTGGCGACGCGGAATGCGTAAAACTGCTCTCGCTCGTGGGTGAAAAAAACCTGCACGGGCTGGCGGTTGCCTGCGCGGAGCTGGGCGTTTCGGAACGCACGGCAAAGCGGCTGAGCGAACTCGTCTTAGCCTGCGGCCCGCTGAAAGGGACGCTCTCTCGCGTGGAGTCGCTCGATTTGCCCGAGACCAGCCGCGAAGCCCTCGCGGGACTCAGGCGCATGAGCGACATGCTCCTATCTTACGGCATCGAGAACGTGAACCTCGATTTTTCGGTGGTCAACGATATGGACTATTACAACGGCCTCGTGTTTCGCGGCTTTGTGGAGGGGATTCCGTCGGGCATCCTCGCGGGCGGGCGGTATGACAACTTGCTCCTGCGCATGGGCAAGCACAGCGAGGCGATCGGCTTTGCGGTCTATCTTGATCAACTGGAACGGCTTACGGCGGCAAAACCCGCCTATGAGACCGAGGCGCTCGTGATCTATGACGACGCGACGAATCCGCTGGAGATCGTGCGCGCGACGGAAACGCTCCGCGCACGGGGCGTGAGCTTTCGTGTGCAGCGGGAAGAAGAACCCTGTCCAAGATGCCGCGAGATCGTCCGGCTCACGAAGGAGATAAACGTATGAAGCGTAAGATTGTATATAAGCAGTTTGTTTACATGCTGTCGGGCCTCAAAACGGAGGCAAGCGTATGAAGCGCATGATCAATGTCGCCCTGCCCAAAGGACGGCTCGGCGAAAAGGCGTATGCGCTCTTTGCGCGCGCGGGGTATGACTGCCCGGAACTGCTGGAGGAAAACCGCAAGCTCACGTTTGAAAACGAAGCGGCGGGCGTGCGCTATTTCTGGGTGAAGCCATCGGATGTGGCGATCTATGTCGAGCGGGGTGCTGCCGATATCGGCGTAGCGGGCAAGGATATCCTGCTGGAGTACGCGCCGGATGTCTATGAGCTGTTGGATCTTTCCATCGGCAAGTGCCGGATGTGCGTCGCCGGGCCGCGTGACTTTGCGGACCCGCACACGGGCATCCTGCGCGTGGCGACGAAGTTTCCCGCCATCGCACGCAGGCACTACGCCGTGCAGAGCCGCGAAATCGACATGATTCGCCTCAACGGTTCCATTGAGCTCGCGCCTATTCTCGGGTTGTCAGACGTAATCGTGGACATCGTGGAGACGGGCAAAACACTCGCGGAAAATGGCCTTAGTATATTAGAGGAGATCGACCCTATCAGCGCACGGCTGATTGCAAACAAGGCAAACTATAAGTTTAAGGGCGAAGAGATCGAAATCCTCCGACAAAGCTTGGAACAAGCGGTGAGAGCATGAAGATACAAGATTATTACGAGATAGACAAGAGCACGCTTTTTTTGCGTCGGCTGGAGGACAGCGGCGTGGAAAGTGTCGTGCGCGAAATTATTCAGGACGTAGCGGCAAACGGGGACGCGGCACTGCTACAGTACGCAAAAAAGTTTGATCGTGCGGAACTCACCGCGCTCGAAGTGACGCAAGCGGAGCTCGATGATGCATTGCTTTCGATCTCTGCGGAGCTCCTCGACGCCATGCAGACCGCGGCGGAGAACATCCGCGCGTTTCACAGCATGCAGCTTCGCGAAGGCTTTCGCCTGGAGCGCCCGAACGGCGTCTACATGGGGCAGAAGATCACGCCAATTGAGAAAGTCGGGCTCTATATCCCCGGCGGCACGGCGAGCTATCCTTCCACCGTGTTCATGAACGCGATTCCCGCAAAGCTCGCGGGCTGCTCGCTCGTCGTGATGGTCTCGCCGCCGAACGTGAGCGGCAACATCGCAGCGCCCATCCTCGCGGCGGCGAAGCTCGCGGGCGTGGATCGCGTCTTCAAGGCGGGCGGGGCGCAGGCGATTGCCGCGCTGAGCTACGGCACCGAAAGCGTACCAAAGGTGGACAAGATCGTCGGCCCCGGCAACGCTTATGTCGCCGAGGCGAAGCGGCAGGTGTTCGGCAGGGTCGCGATCGACATGATCGCGGGGCCGAGCGAAATCCTCGTCGTTGCGGATGAGACAGCGACGCCCGCGTTTGTCGCGGCGGATTTATTGAGTCAGGCGGAGCACGACGCGCTTTCCAGCGCGGTGTTGATCACCAGTAGCCGGACGCTCGCGGAGCGGGTCAGCGCGGAGGTCGAGCGACAGCTCAGAGCGCTGCCGCGCGAAGCGATTGCGAGAGCTTCGATCGAGAACAACGGCAAAATCATCGTGGTCGACGATTTGCTGTGCGCCATCGATCTTTCTAACGACTTAGCACCCGAGCATCTGGAGCTTTGCGTGCGTGAGCCGGAACGATATTTAGCCTACGTGAAAAATGCGGGTTCCGTGTTTCTCGGCAACGACTGTCCGGAATCGCTGGGAGACTATCTCGCAGGACCGAACCACACACTGCCCACCAGCGGCACGGCGCGGTTTTCCAGCCCGCTCGGTGTGGACGACTTCGTGAAAAAAACGCAATACACCTATTTTTCGCGCGAAGCGCTGGCGGAATTGGCCGACAAGATCGCGGTATTCGCCCGCGCGGAGGGGCTGGAGGCGCATGCGCGCGCGGCGTTGATCCGCGGCACGGAGGCGGACGCATGAGCCGGTTTTTGAGCGCGAAATACGCAAACCTCACGCCCTATACCCCCGGCGAGCAGCCACGGGATGCACAATATGTCAAGCTCAACACCAACGAATCCCCGTTTCCGCCGTCTCCGCGCGTCGTCGCGGCGGCAGAGCGGGAGGCAAGGCGGCTGAATCTCTATTCCGACCCGGAATGTACAGAGCTCAAACTGGCGGCGGCGAAGCTCTACGCCGTGGAGCCCCAAAACGTGCTGCCCGTCAACGGTTCGGACGAGATTCTCTATTTTGCGTTTCTCGCTTATGGGGACGCGCAAAATCCCTTTGCGTTTGCGGACATCAGCTACGGTTTTTACCCCGTCTATGCGCAGTTTTGCGAGGTACCGAGCCGCGAGATTCCGTTGACGAGCGATTTTGCGGTAGATCATCGGGATTATCTGGGGATTGCGGAGCACGTCCTGATTGCAAACCCAAACGCGCCGACGGGAACCTGCCTGCCGCTGTGGCAGATCGAGGAGATCGTGAAATCAAACCCCGATCGGATGGTGATCATCGACGAAGCGTATGTCAACTTCGGTGGCGAGAGCTGCGTGCCGCTGATCAAAAAATATGATAATCTGTTGGTGATACAAACGTTTTCCAAGAGCCGCTCGTTCGCGGGGGCGCGGCTGGGCTTCGGCATTGGAAACGAAGCGCTCATGCGTGACCTGAACACGGTGAAATACTCCATCAACCCCTATAATGTAAACCGTATGACGCAGGCGGCGGGAGTTGCCGCGATTGAAGATGACGCGTATTACCGCGCGAATGCTAAGACGATCATGGCGGTGCGTGAAGAAACGGCGGGGCAACTGCGGGAGCTTGGCTTTACGGTATTGCCATCGTGTGCAAATTTCTTGTTTGCAAAGAGCGGCAGCATCAGTGGCGAAGACCTCTATCGCAAGCTCAAATCACGCGGGGTGCTGGTGCGGCATTTTACCAAGGAGCGCATCAAGGACTTTTGCCGCATCACGATAGGCACGCAGGAGCAGATGCAAATTTTACTCTCAAACATACAGGCGATCTTAAACGCGAAAGGATGCTGAGGAATATGCGAACGGCAACATGCAACCGAATGACGGCGGAGACGGAGATCACGCTAACGCTGAATCTCGACGGAACGGGCAAGGGCGATATCATGAGCGGCGTGGGGTTTCTTGACCACATGCTCACGCTATTTGCGCGGCATGCGCGGTTTGACCTTGCCATCCGCTGCGCGGGGGACACCAATGTGGACGATCACCACAGCGTGGAGGATGTCGCCATCGCGCTGGGCGAGGCGCTGAAAGAATCGCTGAGTGAAAAACGCGGTATCGTGCGCTACGGCAGCCAGCTACTGCCCATGGACGAGGCGCTCGTGCTCTGCGCGGTCGATCTCTCCGGACGTGGGAGCCTGCGGTACACCGCGAGCATCCCGTCGCAGAAGATCGGTTCGTTTGACACGGAGCTTGTGCAGGAGTTTTTCATGGCGCTGAGCCGCACGGCAGGCATCACGCTGCACATCAGGCAGCTCGACGGCGAAAATTCGCACCACATTGTGGAGGCGATGTTCAAATCCCTCGGCAGAGCGCTCAAGCAGGCGGTCGCCATCGATCCAGCGTATGCGGACGAAATCCCCTCGACAAAGGGCGTGTTATAAGCATGATTGCAATCGTAGACTATGGAGTAGGCAATCTCTTTTCGCTGAAAAGCTCACTCGCGATGATCGGCGCTAGCGCAATCGTGACCGGAAACGCGGAAGACCTGCGCGTGGCGGACAAGATCATCCTGCCCGGCGTCGGCGCGTTTGAGGACGCGGCAAACAAGCTCCGGAGGGCGGGGCTGGATGCGGTCGTGATTGAGCAGGCGAAGGCGGGTAAGCCGCTGCTGGGCATCTGCCTTGGCATGCAGATGCTATTTGATCGCAGCTTTGAATATGGCGAGCACAAGGGGCTTGGCCTGATCGCGGGGGACGTGATCGACATGCGCCCGCAGATTCCGGCAAACCTCAAGGTGCCGCATATCGGCTGGAATGCGCTGAAGCTCACGAGCCCTGTGCACCCGCTGTTTCGCCATATCAAAGAAGGTGACTGCGTCTATTTTGTGCATAGCTACTATGCGGCAAACTGCGAAGCGGCGACCATCGCGACGGCGGAATACGGCGCAGATTTAACCGCGGCGGTGGCGGAAGGAAACGTAATCGGCTGCCAGTTTCACCCCGAAAAGAGCGGCAAGGTGGGCTTAAACATCCTCCGCGCATTCTGCGAGCAGGCGTGAGGCTGGAAACAAAATAAAGAGAAAAGTTAGGGTTTTTCAGATACATGATCATTTTACCGGCAATAGACCTATACGAAAAAAAGGCGGTGCGCCTCTATAAGGGCGAGTATTCGAAGATGACCGTCTACAGCGAAGACCCGTCGAAACTTGCCGTCGAGTTCCGCGAGGCGGGGGCGGAGTGGCTGCACATGGTCGATCTCGAAGGCGCAAGGTGCGGCGGTACGCCAAATTTCGACATCGCGGCGAAGATCATCCGCACGAGCGGGCTTTCCGTCGAGCTAGGCGGCGGCATTCGCGATGAGGAGACGATTTTGCGCTATCTTGACGCGGGGGTCAATCGGGTCATCCTCGGCACGGCAGCCGCGAACAACATCCACTTTGTCGCTGAGATGGTCGCCAAATACGGCGCTGCCATCGCGGTCGGAGTCGACCTTCGCGACGGCATGGTCGCGGTCAAGGGCTGGACGGAGACGACGGGACTTGGCGGCATGGACTACTGCAAAAGCCTCGAGGAGATCGGCGTTGCTACCGTGATCTGCACGGATATCGCCAGAGACGGGGCGATGGCGGGCGCCAACCGCGCACTCTATCGCGAACTCATGGCAGAGAGCAAGATGCGCTTCATCGCCTCCGGCGGGGTCAGCTCACTGGACGACATTCGCGCGTTGAAAGAACTGGGCTTATACGGCGCGATTGTCGGCAAGGCGTATTATACCGGAGCCATCAAACTCGCGGACGCGATTTCGGAGGCAAACGCATGA
>JAUYTF010000400.1 GCA_030695285.1 Eubacteriales bacterium
GTTCGTCGCCGTCGGGCTGGAGGTCAGCGTGTAGGCTGCAGGATCATCGCTGTCCGTCAGGCTGTAGCGGATCTCCGAACCGGAGATCGCGGGTGTCACCGTGATCCCGTGCGGCAGGTTGTCGTAGGTGCCCGTGTAACCCGCGGAGGTTGCCGTGGTGTTCGCGGGGAGGATGGTGAGCAGCCCATCGACGGTTGAAACATCATATTCATAGGTAACATCCGTAGTGCCACTCATGATCACGACCGCGCCGAGCGTCACGGCCGTGGTGTATGTGCCAACGTTCGTACCGCTGCCGGAAACCGTGTAACCCGAAACCGTCACATCGGGAACATTGGCGGTTCCGGTCGTGACGGAACGCATGGTGCCGTCATAGGTATAGGTCGCGCTGTCCGCCGTGATGACGAGCGTCTTGTTCCGCGTATACGATGCGTAGATCGTCGTATTCTCGGTCAGATCGTTTGCAGAAGCTGGGCTGTATGTGCCAAGCCAGTAGTAGTTCTCACTGCCGACCGTAATGCTCTGCGGCGGGGTTACGTTATACGTCGCATCGCCTGTGCCATACGCCACCCACTCGGTTCCGATCACCGCGCCGTTTGCGCTGGCGCGATAGGTCACCTGCGGGTTGACCGTCAGAGCGCCTTCTTCCCAAGTAACTGTATAGCGCTCGGTCACATCCGTGCTGTCGCTCCCGAGCACCAGTCCGGCCTGGTTGGTAAAGCTCGCCGTGTAAACGCCCGGTTCTGTGCCGGAAGCGCCCGCCGTGGTGTTTTCGATGGTTAGCCCTGCGATGCTCGGCGTTATGCCGGATACGCTCTGCTGCGTACCGTCATAATCCCGTGTTGCGCCGTTGGCCGTCAGCGTCAGCGCCATCTTCGGCGCCCAAACCGCATACAGCGTCAGATCGTTGCCGGGCATGACCACACTTGCGCCAGGCGCATAGGCTGGGTCTGCAATCACCGCGCCTGCGTCGGTGCTCCAGCCATGGAAATAATGGCCTTCGCGCGCAAATGTATTGCCGTCCACATCAAAGCTCGTGCCCATGGTTTTGGTCGAGCTGTAGCTTTCCTCTGCGCCAATCGTTCCGCCGTTGCCGTCATAGGTAAGCGTAAAGAGCGTCATCTGCGTGTTGATCACGATGTCGTGATTCTCCGTGATGCCGCTGAGCGTATAGCTGTTGCCCGCGTAGGAGCCAGCCGGCAGGGTTGTGCCGTTGTCCGTTACGCTTGTGATTTCATATCCCAGCGCAAGCGTCCAAGTAAGCGTTGCGTCGGTCTCGTAGACATACGTTCCAGCACCGCTCGTTGCGCTCACGCTCGCCGCCGGGTTCGCGCTGACACTCACGGTGAATGTCTGATCCTGCCAGACGGCGTACAGTGTGCCGGGGGCGCTTGGTACGCTTACGCCAAGCAGTACGCTCTCGTCAGGGTAATACCAGCTGCCAGTGCCATCTGCCGCCGTGTTCCAGCCGACAAAGAGCTTTCCGGTGTATTCAAACGAATTACCCTGCACGGTATGGTATGTATTGTTGGCCGCACCACCCGTGAAGCTGGTCACCCCGCCGGGGGTCGCTCCGCCGTTGCCGTCGTAAGTAAGCGTGACATAGACTGAGGAATAGACCCATACCGCGGTGAGCGTCGTGTTCTCGGTGATCGTCATCGCGCTGTTGGGGTAGTAAATTGCGTTGTCTGCGCTGGAGCGCCAGCCAATGAACACCTTATCCACAGGCGGCGTGACAGAAGCTGCCGCGTACGCCTTCACCTGCGCCTGGCTGCCTTCGCCATATGTCTCGCTGTCTACAGGCGCGGTACCCGTCGCCTCGCCGAGGCTGTAGGTGACCGAAAAATGATCCATGCTGATCCAAACGGGGTAAAGAACCACGTTTTCGTAGATCTGCATGCTCGAATTAAACAGGATGCGCTCGCCGTTCTTGAGGATCTCCCACCCGCCGAACACATCGGTCGGATTGAGTTTGTCGTCTTCCGCCGCAGCCTGCGCCGCCGCCAGTGCGCCCGCGCTGATGGTGCCGCCATATTCTATGACGCCAAGGTCGACGATTATCCCGCCGCTCGTGCCAAACGAAACCGAATGCGCAATGCCCGTAAACTCCGGCGACTTCCAAACACCGTATACGATCAGGTCATGCGCGGGCATCGTGCCGCTCCAGTTCACCTCGCTGCCCTCGTAACCCTGCTGAGATGTATACCAGCCGGCCCAGACATAGTCCGAAGGAATGCCGGAAGGCCTGCCAGGCTGCGTGGGTTCATATGCTGTCAGCACCTGTTCATACAGCACGCTCTCTGTGTCAATCGGAACATTATAATTGAATGTGCTCAAGTCATAGCTGTTGCGCGTATGGCGAATATTTAGCGTATCGATGCTGCCAAGCGGAACGCTGGTCGTGCCCGCGATCGCGGGTTGCCAAGTGCTGTTGGTGTTGGTGTTGTAAAACGCGGCCGTGAACCCGACAAACCGGTTACTGATGTTAAAGTTGCTCACGTTGTATCCGTACGCGATCACGTAAGGTGTACTAGGCCAGCTCAGGTTGAGTTCCTGCCGAAAATGGCGGAAGGTGTCCGTCGTGATGCCAGTGTCGGTATACTGCGCATACAGGTTCAACACGCCGCTATAAAACATCTGCGTGCCGCCGTCGTCATAGAGCTCGAGATAGCTGAGTTTAATGCCGCTCGAGATTGAGTTGATCAGCCATCCGGTGTGCGTGTATCCGCTCATGCCGCCGGAGTAGTAGCTCGAGATTTCAGAAGCGACCGGCCAGTATTCGATCGTCGAACCGTAACGCCCGCTTCTGGTTACCCAGTTGTAATATGCGCCGTTATTGGTATAGGCGTTGCTGGCGTTGCGCGTACGCATCAGCCAGTTGATCGTCCAGGTCTGGCGGTCATAGTAAACATTCAACACCGTGCTGCCGTCGCCATGAACCGTAACAGAGGCGGTTGCAGCTGCGTTGTAGTCAAAGCCTTTATAGTTCTTATTGCCGTCCGCAGCGCTCGCCGAAACGGTGGCTCCGGAATAGGCCTGCCGCGTGACGGTATGTGCCGCGACGATGGCATAGGAAGCCCCCTCTACCGCCTGCTGCCAGAACAGCACCGTATAGGAGACTAAGTTTGCAGTCCAGTTCGCGGTGAGCATTACCGTGCCTGTCGGAATGGTGCCAAAGCTAAACCCGCTCCAGTTTGAAAAGCTATAGCCGGGTTTCGTGATCGTGCTCGAGCCGCCGTTTTGTGTGGCGACATAGGCATCGACCGCCGCCTGCGTCAGCGCAGTGTTCGGCTGGATATACATCGGCGAAATATAGGTTCCGCCTGCGGAGTCAAAGGTGATCCAGACCACATTCTGGATGATCGGATAGAGGTTGATATTCGCGCCGTCTACCGTTACGCTTTCGCCCACTGGCGTCGAACCGTCCGCAGTCAACGACCAACCCATCATCGCTTCATCAGAGGCAAGCTGAAACGAAGTGACGTTGGCCGTGGAGACGATGCCGCTTGAATCGGGCGTACGCGTTTCGATGATAGAGCCAAACTGATTGCGGAAAAAGACGTAATAGGCCTGCTCAAACTGCGCTGTCAACGTGGTCGCGCCGTCTTCCGTTACAGTTTGTGAGCCGAAAGAGAGAAACAATGTGTTAGCGGAGGTGTACCAGCCGGAAAACTTCTGCCCCTCGGGAGCAGCGGGTGCTTCCGGCGCGTCCAGCGTATCACCGTTGGCAATGATCTTGGTTGCCACCGTCACGCCGTCCACCACGAACGTATACGTCCAGAGCGGGGTGCTTTCCGGAAGGATGCCTCCCGCCATAGAGAAAGCCGCAAAGGGCTCCCCGTCGTCCGCAAGCGGCTCTTCCTCATCCGCTGGCGCATCTTCCAATACGCCGAATTTTGCGATCAGCACGAGATTTGCGGTAACGGGCGTGCCAAAATCATACGCCTCTGCCGCCCTTGCGTACCAGTATAAGAATTCCTGACCGGCATAAGCCTCGCCATCGGGCACAGCAGGATCGCGCGGGGCGGTAACCGTGCCCCCCTCTGCAACAATCTGCTGCATGTCCCATACGGTCTGCCCGTCGATCACGAAGTTGATGACGTAGGTGGCCGGTTCTTCCGAACCATCGTCCGAAACCGACGGGGTAGGCGTCACCTCATCCGCATCCGACGGGGTGGGTGTCGCCTCCTCCGCATCCGACGGGGTGGGTGTCGCCTCCGTAGCGTCAGATGGTGCGGGGGTGGATTCCGAACTTGTTTCCGTTACTGCCGGAACGCTCGTTTCTGCGGGTGCAACCGTGTCATCCGCCAGCACGCCGGTCGGAAGCAGGGTAAGCACCATCAGCAAGCAAAGCGTAAAGCTGATGACTCTTTTGATCTGCGACCATTTCATAAATATTGCCTCCTAATTCTATCGTCCGCGGGCAATTGCCCCATATATACATATATATCTAACGACTTTAGCATATTGTAAGAAAAGCAGATTACATATTTGTTGCTTTACGGGTTTTTTATTCATGTCATTTTTGTGAACTCATTACTATATCGACGTGTTTTTTGATCACAGAAACATCGTTGTTACATCCGCGTTGCTTCATCGTCAGGGCAGCCGTCGGCTGGTTTTGTTACATCGAAACAACTCGTCGATTGGCTACGACCATATGTAGCTTTAAGGGTGCCGTCATGTAACGATTGTCTCGATATCACTGCGAAAAAAAGAGCCGCCGCCCTAATCGGGCGACGGCTCAAAAGATCGGAGATTGTTACAAAAGCGTTACGCCGGCGTGCTCGCAGAGCGCCATTGTCTCGGCATCCCAGAGAGAGCTTTGCACCTCACCAATGTGCGCTTTGTTGAGCATGAGCATGCATAGCCGGGACTGTCCAATACCACCACCGATCGTCTGCGGAAGCTTGTTTTCCAACAACATCTTGTGGAACGGCAGCGCGCGCCTATGCTCGCATCCTGCGAGGGAAAGCTGCTGATCCAGTGTTACATCGTCCACGCGAACGCCCATGCTGGAGATCTCAAACGCGCAGTCAAGCAGTGGGTTATAGAAGAGGATATCGCCGTTGATCTGCCAGTCGTCATAGTCCGGCGCGCGCCCGTCGTGCGGTTTTTCGTCGGAGAGCTTGCCGCCGATGCCAATCACAAACGTGGTCGGATGTTGCTTGACATAGCGATATTCACGCTCTTTTGCGTCACAATCGGGATAAAGATCGAGCAACTGCTGCGCGGTAATGAAGGAAACCTCCCTGCTGACAAACGGTGTGAGCACGTCGTATTTTGCGCAGATGATCTGCTGCGTATAATAGATTGCGTCCACAATGTTTAAAACGGCCTGCCTGAGCGTTTCTTCGTTGCGTTCTTCAGGCGTGATGACCTTCTCCCAGTCCCACTGGTCAACATACACCGAGTGCAGGTTGTCCAGCGCTTCGTCTCGGCGGATGGCGTTCATGTCGGTCACGAGGCCTTTTCCGGCGCGAAAGCCGTAGCGTCCCAGAGCATAGCGCTTCCACTTCGCAAGCGATTGCACCACCTCGCCATGCCCGCCGGTCGCGGGGATGTCGAACGAAACGGGACGCTCCACGCCGTTGAGGTTGTCGTTGAGCCCTTCCGCGGGATTGACGAACAGCGGGGCTGACACGCGCTTGAGGCGCAGCACCGCCGAGAGGGACTCCAAAAACGTGCTCTTGATGATTTCGATGGCGTTTTGCGTGTCGTAGAGCCCCAGTTTGGAGCGGTAGCCCTGCGGAATGAACGACTTGGACATGCTTTTTCCTCCTTTGACCCGATGCGGGTTACGAAATCAGTTTATCCTTGCTGAAAAATGGTTGTCAAGAAGTTTATCCCGTAAAATCAGAAATGATATATAAAATTCGCGACTGCCAAGTGCGCAGGTCGGTGTGCCAACAGGGGCACGGCATTGACACGCCTCAAGCGCGGGGATATATTTATACGCAGACGGAGGAACCCCTCCCGAAACAAAGATCTTCCTAAAGAGAGCAGAAGCAAACGGTGCAAAATGAGGAGCGAAGAGAATGTCATTTGAACTGAAACCCTTGTTGAAAAAGTTCTCACGGGTGATACCTGACGGTATCTATCTGAAGTCGTTATATAAAAGAATTTTTGGAAAAAAGCTAAGCCTATCAAACCCGAGAACATTTAATGAAAAGCTTCAATGGCTGAAAATACATGATCGAAAGCCAATTTATGCTACGATGGTTGATAAGTACGAAGCCAAAGAATATGCAAAGAATATAATCGGTGAAGAATATATCATACCAACACTAGGTGTTTGGGATCAATTTGAAGATATCGATTTTGATAAGTTACCTGATCAGTTCGTTCTTAAATGCACACATGATTCGGGTGGACTCGTTATTTGCCGCGATAAAGAAAAGCTCGATCTTGCGAGTGAGCAAAACAAAATCGAGCGGTGCTTTCAAAAGAATTATTATTGGGATGGTCGCGAGTGGCCATATAAGTACGTCAAGCCACGTATTATCGCCGAGAAATATATGGAAGATGCATGTTTTGACAACAAGGAACCGAACGAATATCAGTTTTGGTGTTTTAATGGCGTTCCAATATTTATTTCTGTCATTTTCCAACCGCATGGCGAAAACTTAAAAGCATCCTATGACTTGAACTGGAATCGGCTGGATTTTATCACATCCAATCCGGAATATCGAAACGAAGTAAAGAAGCCCGACCATTTCGAAGAAATGAAAGCTGCCGCATTCAAGCTATGTAAGGATCATATATTTGTAAGAGTTGATTTTATGGTGTTCAATTCGAGGTTTTATTTTGGCGAATTGACAAAAACACCTGGTTCCGGCTTTCTAAGGTGGCAACCGACAGAGAAAGACTTGGATTTGGGAAACCAATTAGATATTACAAAGTGAGGAAGATAAACATAAACAGTCGATAAGGCGTGACTTAGTGCTGAGAGACTTGCGTCTAACAAGGGTCACCGGGTGATTCTCTGATAGATGCCCGCATGATTTTAGCCGGATATCGCTACCAGACGAAGCGCATTGTGGTATACTGAGTTTGTATTTTACATCGATTTTTTCGGAGGTGTCGAAATGAAAACCGCCAATTTAACCCCGCACATCAGCTGCGGCCCAGAGGATTTTGCAAAGACCGTATTGATGCCGGGCGACCCGCTGCGCGCCAAGCACATCGCAGAGACGTATCTAGCGGACTATGAGCTCGTCAACAACGTCCGCGGCATACAGGGCTATACGGGCTATTTCGAAGGCAAGCGCGTCTCCGTCATGGCCAGCGGCATGGGCATGCCGAGCATGGGTATCTACTCGTTTGAGCTCTTCAACTTCTTCGGTGTGGAGACCATCATCCGCATCGGCTCGGCCGGCGGTATGCACCCCGACCTGAAGCTTTTCGACATCGTGCTGGGGCAGGGCGCCTGCACCAACTCGGCCTACTTCTCCCAGTACGGTCTTGCCGGGAATTTTGCGCCCATCGCGGATTACGGCACGCTGCGCCGCGCGGTAGACGAGTGCGCAAAGCGGGGCCTTAACTACAAGGTGGGCAACATTCTCTCGAGCGACATGTTCTATTCCGAGAAGGGCATCGACGGCACGATGGAGTGGGCAAAACTCGGCGTGCTCGCGGTGGAGATGGAAGCTGCCGCGCTCTATATGAACGCCGCGCGCGCGGGTAAAAAAGCGCTTGCCATCTGCACGATTTCCGATCTGCTCATCGGCGGCGCCGTCACCACGGCAGAAGAGCGCCAGACGGCCTTCCACGACATGATGCAGGTCGCGCTGACTATCGCGGAGTAGTAGAATTATATTTTTCAGGAAATATAATCGGAAATGATGCAGGTCGCTCTGATTATTGCGGAGTAGTAGAATTATATTTTTCAGGAAATATCATCAGAAATGATGCAGGTCGCGCTGACTATCGCGGAGTGATCCACCGATCGTCCGTTAAAAAAGCAACGTTTGTGCTGTTATCGCACAGCAATGCACTTATCTGCTGAATAACCGAAGTCCGCAGGGCTTAGCCCTGCGGACTTCGCCGTTTTCTCCACCATCTGAACTTGTGACAGCTTTATGTCAATTTATAACTTCGCTTGTGAATTTCCTGTTGCTTTTCGCTAGGATTCTTGCTTTTCATCGTGCGCAATACTATGATCAATACCACCGAGAGCATCTCGATTGAATCGATCATTCATAAGCAGGCATACCACGCCGTTTGCCGAGAGGAACTCCCTATGAACCAACGAAAACCGTTGCCCGGAATCTTGGTGATCCTGCTGGACTTACTCGGCATTGCAGCCGCACTCGGCATTTTCGCCGTGTTTATGTTTGTTTTGCCCGCGAGCAGCAATGAGCCCCTGCGGCAGATCATCTCCTTCGGCGCAACGCCCTCTCCGGAACCCGTGATCGAATCGCCCACGCCGCAGATCACGCTCCCGCCGGAAGCGACCCCTTCGCCGACCCCCACACCAACGCCCTCCCCAACCCCGGCACCGGGCGATTTTTCGGCGACCTTCCCAACGGGCGAAGCGGATGAAGACGGCGCAATCGGTTCGTATGCGGACGAAGACCTGCACATCGTCATTAAGGAGTACCGCACCGACAGCGCGGTTTACTACGTAGCCGACGTGTGGATTCGCAATTTTCAGGGCTTCAAAACCGCCTTTGCAGGCAATCACTACAAGGGCGGCTATGCGATGCCAAACGACATCGCGAGCGATTACAGCGCCATCCTCGCGCTCTCCGGAGACTGCTACAAGTCCCGCTCGCAAGGCCTCGTCATCCGAAACGGCGTGCTCTACCGTGATACGCTTTCCGGTGACGTCTGCATTCTCTATGCAGACGGCGTGATGCAGAGCTATTATGAGTACGATTTCGATCTCGATGCAGCAATCGCCCGCGGCGCATACCAGGGCTGGTGCTTCGGCCCGAAACTGATTGACAACGGGCAGATACCCGCCGGCTACAATACCTCGGACACCATTCTTTCGCGTAACCCGCGCGCGGCCATCGGTTACTATGCGCCGGGACACTATTGTCTGGTCTATGTAGACGGACGGCAAGGGGATTACTCCCGCGGCATGTCGATGGACGAGCTGGCGCAGACGATGATTGATCTTGGCTGTGTGGACGCGTATAATCTCGACGGCGGACAGTCCGCCATGATGGTGTTTCAGGGGCAGGTGATCGGCCAGCCGTATAGGGGAGGACGCAACATCAGCGATATCATCTATTTCGGCGGAAATGATCCGCAGTAATATTTTTTACGCAATATCAGTCAAGACGACCCGCAGGCATAAAAGGCTTGAAAGCGTCTGTGCTCAGACCTCGACTGTTCATCTTGCATCGGCGTTAAAAGCTCGGCTCCATTCGGCGCAGCGCAGCACAATCAACTGGGAGGAATCACGTTTATGAGAACGTTTCGCAGTGTCTTTTCGCATCTTTCTATCATCTTTTCCGGCGTGTTTGTCACGCTGACCATCCTCAATCAATACAACCCCGGCATGGGGTTTTTGACCAGTACGCTCAGCACGGTATTCATCCTGTTGTTCTGCCTCACGGTCGTCACGCTCGCCGTTGCGACCATTGCGGAAAACCGCCGCTATGCCAAGCAAATGCATCACCGCGCGGAGGAGGCAGCCCGCTGGAAGAAGATCAGCAGCAACAATCAGCGCCCGCCACAGGAATAAGGCGAGAGAAATCAAAAAAGCTGCCTCGCGGCAGCTTTTATTGATTTCAGAATTACATCTCCATGTTGGCCGTCGTGCGGGGAAATGGCAGCACGTCGCGGATGTTTTGCATGCCGGTGACATACATGATGATCCGCTCGAAGCCGAGGCCGAAGCCCGCGTGCTTCACGCCGCCGAACTTGCGCAGCTCCAGATACCAGTCATACTGCCCCAACTCCATACCCAGCTCCGTGATGCGCTTCTCGAGCATATCCAGCCGCTCTTCGCGCTGGCTCCCGCCGATGATCTCGCCCACCCCCGGCACCAAGAGATCCGCCGCGGCGACGGTCTTGCCGTCGTCATTGAGGCGCATATAAAAAGCTTTGAAGTCCTTGGGATAATCCGTCACGAACACGGGGCACTTGTAGATCTGCTCGGTGAGATAGCGCTCGTGCTCGGTCTGCAGCTCCAGCCCCCAGCCGACGGGATACTTAAACTCCGCACCGCTCTCGAGCAGTAGCTCCACTGCCTTGGTGTAGCTCAGGCGTACAAAGTCGTTTTTGAGCACGATGTCCAGCCGCTCCAACAGGCCTGGATCGATGAACTTGCTGAAAAACTCCATCTCCGCGGGGCAACGCTCCAGCACGGTCTTGATGATGTATTTGATCATCGCCTCGGCGACGTCCATATCCCCCGCGAGATCGCAAAACGCCATCTCCGGCTCAATCATCCAAAACTCTGCCGCGTGGCGCGCGGTAAAGCTATATTCCGCGCGAAAAGTTGGGCCGAAGGTGTAGATGTCCCGAAACGCCATGGCAAACGCCTCGCCGTAAAGCTGCCCTGAGACGGTCAGGTTCGCGGGCTTGCCGAAGAAATCGCCCGAAAAATCGATGTTGCCGTCCTTATCCTTGGGCATGTCACGAAGCGGCAGTGTGGTCACCTGAAACATCTCGCCCGCGCCTTCGCAGTCCGAGCCCGTGATCAGCGGGGTGTGCACATAGACAAAGCCGTTTTGCTGGAAGAACTCGTGGATGGCGCTTGCTACCACCGAACGCACGCGAAACGTCGCCTGAAAGGTGTTCGTGCGCGGGCGCAGGTGCTGAATGGTGCGCAGGTATTCCAGCGTGTGCCGCTTTTTTTGCAGCGGATAGTCCGCGGGGCATGCGCCCTCGAGTACGATTTCGCTTGCGCGGATCTCGAACGGCTGGGGCGCGTCCGGCGTTAGTACCAGTTCGCCCGAGACCACGATTGCGCAGCCCGTGGAAAGCCCGCTGCCCAAATTTCGGTCGTCGCGCTCAAAGACGACCTGAACGGGTGTAAAGCATGTTCCGTCGGTGAGTTCGACAAAGCCGAGGGTCTTGCCCTCGCGCACGGTGCGCACCCAGCCGCAGACCTCGATTGCGCCGACATACGATTCCGGCGATTTTTGAATTTGAGACAGTTTGAGCGCCATAAGAAATTACCTCTCTGTGTTTATAATTTGGAGTTTGAGTGAAAGGTTCAGCGTTAAGAGTTAAGGGATAGTATACCACATTTTACCGCCGAGAAAAGCCCCTAATCTTTGCTTTTTGTAAGTGTTGCAAGGCAACGCCGGTGCGCAATCCTGCGATATTGATCAAAATTTGGTCGAATTGCAAACGATATTGAAATCCTGTTCCCCGCCGTTTGGAATATGTTATACTGAACTTAGTATATCAGGAGGGAAATTCTTATGTATTACGGCAGTGGATCGGGCGACGGCATCTATATCATCCTCTTGCTCGCGGTGATGGGCATCAGCCTCTACGCTCAAAGCAAGGTGCAGCGCACGTTTAAAAAGTATTCCGAAACACTCGTTTCGTCCGGCTTGCGCGCGGAGGAGATCGCGCAGCAGCTCTTAAACCGCGGCAACAGCCCCGTGCAAATTCAGCCCGTACAAGGCTCGCTGACCGACCACTTTGACCCGAAGAATAACGTTGTGGGCTTAAGCCAGCAGGTTTACGGGCAGCGCAGCATCGCGGCCATCGCGGTTGCGGCGCACGAGATCGGGCATGTGATGCAGTATCAGGAAGGCTACGCGCCGATTCGCCTGAGAAATGCGATCTTGCCAGTTGCATCCATCGGCTCCCATGCAGCTCCCTGGATCGTCATCCTCGGCTTCATGATGGGCAGCTTTAACCTCGCGATGGTCGGCGTGGTGCTCTTTGGCGCGATGCTGGTGTTTCAGGTGGTCACGCTGCCGGTGGAGTTCAACGCCTCGTCCCGCGCGCTGAGAATGCTCGAAGATGGCAACTACATCTCCTATGAGGAGAGCGACGGCGCAAAGAAGGTGCTAAATGCCGCCGCGATGACCTACGTCTGGGCGGCGGTGGCTTCTCTCATCAGCTTCCTAAGACTGCTTGCGATGGCGAACCGCTCGAGGAGGAATTGAGGGAGGGAGGTGTTTTGGGGCATCGCCCCAAAACCATCGACACAGTAGGAACATACAAGAGCGAGGGCATTTGCCTTCGCTTTTTTATGCAACTATCGGGTGTTGAAGTTCGCTATTTTTTACTATATCATATAGCGTAGCGTGCATAAGGAGGAACCAGTATGCGTGATGAACGGCTCGATCGGTTGGCCGATCTGCTCTTAAACTATTCCCTCAAGCTCAAAAAAGGCGAGCTTTTCGAAATCAACGGCGGTATCCCGGCAAAACCCCTCATCAAGTCGTTATTAAAGCGGGCGCACGCCATCGGCGCTGTGCCGTTTGTCAAGCTCTCGGACGACGAGATCAGCCGCCTGTTCTTCGGCTTCATTGACCCGAAAGACCCCGATGCCTCCCGCCCCGCCATCGACGCACAGCTGGAGTGGGAAACCAAATACTGGGATCACCTCGTGGCGCATGTTGACATCGGCGTGGACGAAAACGACGCGGAACTCTCCGCAGTGGACACCGCCGCCATGACCTACTATCGCAACATCCGCAGGCCGCTTCGCGATAAGATCATCGACGAGCGCCGCTGGGTTTATCTGCACTGGCCGACTATGGCGGACGCGCAGAAGGCCGGCATGTGCTATGACGACTTTTATGAGTTTTTCCTCTCCGCAGCTCTAGTGGACTACGAGCAGATGGGGCGAGATATGGCGCCGCTGGTCGAGCTCATGGAACGGACCGACATGGTGCATATTCTAGGCCCCGGCACAGATTTGACCTTCTCCATCAAGGATATTCCGGTCATTTCCTGCAACGGCGAACTCAATATTCCCGACGGCGAAGTCTACACCGCCCCTGTGCGCGAGAGCGCGAACGGCACGGTGCAGTATAACACCCCCGCCATGCGCTATGGCAAAAAGTTTGACAACCCGCGCCTCGTTTTCAAAAACGGGCATATCGACGAAGCGACCTGTGACAACGACACCGCAGGCTTTAACGAGATGCTCGACGCGGACGAAGGCGCACGCTACCTTGGCGAATTCGCCATCGGCGTGAACAACGCGGTCACAAAATCCATCGGCAACACGCTTTACGACGAGAAGATCGGCGGTTCTTTCCACCTGACCCCCGGCTGCGCCTATGCGGACGCCTTCAACGGCAACAAGAGCCAGCTGCATCTGGACATCGTCTGCATCCAGACGGCAGCGTTCGGCGGCGGCGAGATTTGGTTTGACGGCAAGCTCATTCGCAAGGACGGCGTCTTCACCATCGACGCGCTCAAGGGGCTCAATCCCTAAAGCAGCGTAGTGTCACTGCCGCCCGTATCGGAAGTTTCGGGCGGTTTTACGGAACAAGAAGGACGTGATTACATGAAAGAAACCGTTCGCAGCTGGATATTTGATATCGTGGCGTTCGTCATCGGCACCGCGATGGTCGCGGCGGGGCTGGTGCTCTTCACCATACCCAATGACATTGCGCCCGGCGGCGTATCCGGCCTTGCTACAGCGCTGGCGTTTCTCGCGCCCGTGTCGGTCGGCGTCTGGACGCTGTTGCTCAACGTCCCGCTGATCATCCTCTCTTGGTGGAAACTCGGTTTTCGCCCGTTGGCAAAGACCATCGTCACCACGCTTTTGCTCTCCGGCTTTATCGAGCTGTTTTTGCGCATTCTCCCGCCATACAGCAACAATATCCTTTTAGCCTCCGTGCTTGGCGGCGTGCTCTGCGGCGTCGGCATGGGCGTCATCTTCGTGCGCGGGGCGACCACGGGCGGGACGGATCTCATTAGCCTGTTATTAAACCGCGCGTTTCCAAACCTCTCCGTTGGTTCGTTGCTGCTCATCGTCGACGCGACGGTCGTCGTGTTCGCCGTGCTGGTGTTTCGCAACATTGAGGTCGCGCTCTATTCCATCGTGACCATCTTCGTCACCACGCGCACCATCGACGCCATCATGCAGGGCGTGGATCACGCAAAGGTGATCTACATCGTCACGGAGCGCTCGGACGACATTCTCTCGCTTTTGGCCGAGGAGCTCGGCCGCGGGGTGACGGTGCTGCAGGGGCGGGGCGGATATACGCGGCGGGACAAGCAT
>JAUYTF010000411.1 GCA_030695285.1 Eubacteriales bacterium
AGATCAGTCGGGCAAACAGCTCTTCGTCGCTTGCCCGACCAGCACGTTTTTTGAGGGTTGCTCCTCGCTTTCAACGTGACGCGCAGTTCCCTTGAGCATCGCTTCCATGATCGCGGATTTGTAGCCGGAGAGATCCAGTGGTGTGGTGAGCAGCTCGACTGCTTCCTCGGTCAAAAGTTCACGTTTGCTGTCCGGCTCTAGCAAATTGTGCACGAGCGTGCTCTGGTTCGCGAGCAGCGTGATCAGCCATACCACCTCATCCAATGCCAGCTCGAAATTCTCCGCTCTCATGAGCTTTTCGCCCAGATGTTCCAATCCACCATGAACGCTTGCACTTCATCCATGCTCATTTACCTCTACGCGCGGTAAGTAGTCGTTCCATAACGTCGTCCTGCGGATTCGAGCCCGTGTAGTCTGTCGCGCAGTTTTCCTTCACGATCTGGAAGATCTCGTACCAGAGCCGATTCGTCTGCGCCATGTAATTCTGGCTCATTGCCACATACGGAGACTGGATCGCACTGCCAGTCGTCGGATGCTTTGCCAAGAAGCCGTACTCGGTCACCGCTTCCTCACACTGAATCCACCGCGCGCCGCTCATGGCGTACCGTTCCAGCAACTGCGGAGAAATGATTCTCGCCGCACCGCGCTGGTCGAGCCAATCCCATGTGTTCGCGTAGATCTCCGCCGCTTCGAGGTTGCGCCCATCCTTCTGTCGGGCGGAAAGCAACTCTCTTGGCAATGGCATATCGCTGCCCTGAAGATTGGCGGTGTTGGGAAACTCCACAACGGTCAGCCTACGCTTGCCGGGGTTACCGTCGAGCACTTTTTCCGCCAACGGTTTTGGCGGTCTGCCACCCTGTCCTTGTGCCGGACCTCTTCTTCCCATAACCGATTCCTCCAAAAAAAATAGAGTGGCTATTCCCCCTGTAACTTCCGCGAAAGTTTGTACGTGACCCGACCGCGTTGACCATATTGAATTGTGTGCAAGATATGCATGCCCCCACGCAACCTGAATCTAACATTCAACTTATTTGTCTGTTAAGTTGAACGTTTACTGTTGATAAGTTGACTTTAGTCTCGGATTGTGATACGGTTTCCTTACCAGAGAGGAGTTTACAAGGTGGAACTGAAAAAAAGAAATACAGAAGCACTACGAAAGTACCTACTAACATCAATCTATCAATCAAACGGACTTGCCGCCGCGCAGTATGCTTCTCATACGTTCGGCATCTCACTTGCTGCAGTCTATAAACAACTGGAGAGGCTTGAGCAAGATGGCTTGATCACTTCCGAAAAGCAGGGACGAATAAAACACTATTCACTCGTAGATCTGGTTGTCGTCGATCGCGAATACCCACTGCAGCGACTCAATGAGGATATAATCCTGTCAAAGGACATGGCCAGGATTTTGGATGGTGTTACTTCTGTTGTTCGCAGCGTGTTCTCGTATGTGTTCACCGAAATGCTCAACAACGCAATCGACCACTCTGACAGCGAAACAGTAACCATACATGCATATCGCAACGCATATGCCATAGGATGCGAGATCAGCGATCACGGTGTCGGTATCTTTAGTAAGATTCAAAACGCTATGGGTCTGGAAGAAAAGCGCTTTGCCATCCT
>JAUYTF010000416.1 GCA_030695285.1 Eubacteriales bacterium
CTATTCCCTTGTCGCTCTGTGGTTCTATTGAACTTTATTTTCATGGCTTTGATCTGTCATCCTTGTGAACGAATTCTAATATACATCGAAGAAATTGACTGTAATAGAGTCTCATGAAAATCGAGTTTGTTTTAGCAGCGCCCCTGCGCAAGGAATGCGTTTCCCGAAATCAAAAAGTAGCGGCGCTTTTCGCGCGCTGCTTTTGTGTTTATTTGATCTTTCTCCCGCCACCGTAGACCGCAGCAATGATTCGATCGTCCGCCAGGTATACCGCACGTTCAAAGCGCTCCTTGACCGTCAGCTCCCGCGCGCTCGGCGGCAGCAGCGTTTCGTCCAGCACCACTGCGTGCAGCGGATTGCCCGGCGCGAAACCGTCCGCATCGCCAAAATAGCGTGAGCCTGCGCTAGTGGCGAGAAAATATGCCTCACCCACGGTCAAAAACGGTTCGCTTCCTTCGGTTGCGATGGCGCGCGCTTTGGACATGCGAAGGCATCCGGTGAGCACCTGCAGCATCGGCAGCTGCGCGCCGCCCGCGATATCCGAACCCAGCGCCACCCAGACGCCGCGCTCCTTCATCTGCCGCACGGGCGCAAACCCGCTGCAGATGTTGATATTGGAATCCGGGCAGTGTACACAGAGCACGTTGTGATCGATCATCGCCTGCTGTTCGCGCGCGTCGGAATGCACACAGTGCGCCATGATGGTGTGATCCGTCCAGAGGCCGAATTTATCGTAGGTCTGCCAGTACTGCTCGCAATCGGGATGCAACTCGTGCACCAGCTCGATTTCGCGCTTGTTTTCACTCAGGTGGGACTGCACATATACGCCGCGCTCCACCGCCACTTTGCCAAGCCAGGTCATGAGTTCGTCCGTGCAGCTGGGCGTAAAGCGCGGGGTAAGAATCGGGTGGATGCGCGTAAAACGAGCACTTTCGTCCAGCCAGCGCAGGGTCTCGCGCTTGCTCTCCTCCGTCAGCTCCTGGCATTCTCCGCTCGCGCGATCCATATTCACCTTGCCGACATAACCGCCGATGCCCGCTTGTTCGAGCGCCTCCATCAGGATCAGCGTCGCGTCCGTGTGGGTGGAGGAATAGATGCACACGCGCGTGGTGCCGTTGTTGACCAGCTCCGCGGCAAGGCGGGCGTAAACGCACCGCGCGAAATCGTTGTCCGAAAAGCGCGCCTCGGTTTTGAAGGTATACGTCTTGAGCCAGTCCATCAGCGGCAGATCCATGCCCATGCCGAGCATGGGATACTGCGGCGCGTGCAGATGCATGTCCGAAAATCCCTGCAAGATGAGCTTGCCGGAGTAGTCAACCAGATTTGCCACTGCGAACTCCGCCGGAATTTCGGCAAACACGCCCTTGATTACGCCATCCGCCACTGCGAGATAGCCGTTTTGGGTGATCACGGGGTCGCCAAAGGATTTCGCTTCTATGATATGGCCTTTGATCAGTGTCAAGCCCGTCAATTTTTCTGTCATGT
>JAUYTF010000420.1 GCA_030695285.1 Eubacteriales bacterium
GCATGAAACTCAAAGCCCTGGTCTTATCGGACCATGAAAGCGAATTCATCTGGGATTTTTTTGACGCAAAAGCCTTCGCGGGCGTAGACGTCATGATTTCCTGCGGCGATCTCAAGCCGGAATACCTCTCGTTTCTCGTCACCATGATCCCCGCGCCGCTGCTCTTTGTGCGTGGCAATCACGACGTGCGATATGAGAACAACCCGCCGGAGGGCTGCATCGACCTCGAGCAAAAGCCCGTGGTCGTCAAAGGCATTCGCTTCGTGGGCTTTGGAGGCTGCAAGAGCACGCGCCCTGCAGCCAATCATTATTCGGAGCGCGAGATGAGCCTACGCGTGCTCAAGGCGACGCTCGCGCTCTCGCTGAAAAAGGGATTTGACGTTCTCGTGACCCATGCGCCCGCTGCGGGCCTTGGCGACGGGGACGACCGCTATCACGAGGGGTTTGAGACGTTTGTCAAGCTGATCGACAAATACAAGCCCCGCTATCATCTGCACGGACACCAACATTTGACCTATTCCATCGGCTCCCAGCGCATATTACAATACAGCCAAACCACCATCGTCAATGCGTATAATTATTATATACTGGAGATGGAGTTTCCGGATGAACCCTGAGCTTCGCCCGATCGGTGGGCTGCCACAACCAACACCCCGGAGAAAACAACATGAGCCCTGCCAATAACGCATATGAAGAATACGACCGCGCAAGGAAGCGCGGATTGAAGGAGTTTTCCGCGCGCCGCGCGCGCGGGGAGAGCGGCCTTCTGCCCGTGATACACGCCAAACGCGAGGAAAATGGTGTGCTCGCGGTCGTCGCGCTGCCCATGCGCGCCATATCGCTCAGCCGCATCACGGGCACCTATCAGGCCAGCCGCGCCAATTCGTTTGCCAATAATTTTATGCCGCTCTTGAGCTCCGATACGGAGTTTGCCTATAAGTGGATCAACCTCTGCGAGGCGCATCTGCAAACCGGTATCCGGGACCCGATCCGCGTGTATGAATACCTCTGGAAATACTATGTTGCCGAAGGCAACAAGCGCGTGAGCGTGCTCAAGTACTTCGAGGCAAGCTCGTTTGAAGCGGAGATCATCCGCCTCATCCCCCAATGGGACGAAAACGATCCTGCCATACAGCGCTATTACACCTTCCTCGCCTACAGCAAAAAAGGCGTGTTCTCGGACATCGAGCTCTCCGAGTCGCGCAAATATGAGCGGCTCTACCGTATTGAGCAGAGGCTGATTGCCGAGCTCGACCCCGCGCTCGACAAGCCGGACTTTAATACGCTCTACACCCGCTTTGAAGGAGCCTATCTTAGCACCAACTGCACGCTCTCGCTGGGCGACGCTTTTTTAGAATATCTGCACGTTTTTGGCTTCCCGATGAACATCATGCCGGAGGAACTCACCGCGCGCATCGTCACGCTCAAGCCCCAGCTGGATATCCTCGAGCATCCGCCTTCTCCCCGCGTCGTGCTGGAAGAGGACGCGGAAACGGCGGAGCCGACGTTCTTTACGCGCCTCCTGACGGCGCACCGCAACCCCAAGATCGTGTTTGCCTACGCGGGCGAGCGCGCGCAAAACAGCTGGCTCGGTGCCCATGAACAGGGGCGGCTTGCCATGCAGGCAGAGCTCGGCGAAAAGGTTGATTCCCGCGTGCTGGATCTGCAGGACCGGGACGATGCGTATGACATGCTCTCTGCCGAGGCGGGGGACGCGGGGCTTTTGTTCGTGACCACGCCATCGCTGATGAATCCTGTTTTGCGCTTTGCGCTGGAACACCCAAATTGCCTGACGCTGGTCTACTCCCGCATGCAGCACCATTATCGCCTGCACACCTATTTTGGGCGATATTACGAGGCGGTGTTCCTCTGCGGCGTTGCCGCGGGGCAGCACACAAAAACGGGCACAGTCGCCTATATCACCCCAAGGCTGAACTACACGCGCTTCACCTCGGACATCAACGCGTTTACCATCGGTGTGCGCTCCGTGCGCCCAGATGCACGGGTGCTGATGCTCACGCGGGATGTTGACCCGAAACAGATGGAAACCTGCGAGCTTGGGGTCAAGATTGCGGCAAGCTTTCATGCGGATACGGTGCTCACGCCGCATTATGCCGCGCTGACGCTGGCGGAGCTGCCGTACGGTGTATTTACCGCGCTCATCGGGATCGACCAGGAAGGAAAGCCCACGCGCTATCTCGCCGCGCCCGACTGGAACTGGGAACGGTTCTATACCGCAATCGTGAAGAGCTATCTCAACGGAAGCCTCAGCGCGCTGCTGGGCATGGACCGGGACGAGTCCCCGATTGCGAGCTTCTGGTGGGGGCTTGGCGGCGGCGTGGTGGATGTCCGCCTCGGCAGCTGGTCGAGCGGGACACCGAACAACCTGATCCGTTATCTGCGCGGAAGCATGGCGCGAAACCTGTATAACCCGTTTCACGGGCCGGTGACGGATAACGAAGGGGTTGTGAGAATCCCCGCGCATAGCGATGCAGCGCCGGCAGACATCATCAAAATGCGATATCTTGTCGAAGGCGTAGAAGTCGTCGAATAACGGAAGAGGACAAAACTAAGAAAATTAGTAAGATTTTTTGCTGACATCATCAAGATGAGATATTTGGTAGAGGGCATAGAAGTCGTCGAATAATTATTGTTTATAGCTTCGCAGTTTGCGTTTTTTGAAAAACGTAGTAAAATGTCTTTTATCATTCCCTATGCCGCGGAGCGGCAAAAACAAAGGAGCTCCCTTTATGCAGAAGAAAAACCCGCCGATTCTGGTGACCCGCCCGTCGCTGCCACCGGTGGAGGAATATGAGCAACTCGTGCGGGAGATCTTCTCCTCGCGCTTTCTCACCAACGGCGGCGCGCAGCACCAGAGACTGGAAGCCGCGCTGCAGGAAAAGCTGAAAACCCCCAACCTTCGCCTCTTTACCAACGGGCATCTCGCGCTTGAATGCGCCATCTCAGCGCTGAATCTCGAGCCGGGCGAAATCATCACAACGCCCTTAACTTTTATCTCCACCACGCACGCCATCGTCCGCTGCGGCTTTACCCCTGTGTTTTGCGACGTGGAGCCGGATTTTTTCACTCTCGACGCGACGAAACTGGAGGAAAGGATCACACCACGCACGCGCGCGATCCTTCCTGTGCACGTCTACGGCAACCCCTGCGATATGGCGGCCATCGACCGCATCGCAAAACGGCACCATCTCCCCGTGCTCTATGATGCGGCGCATGCGTTCGGCGTCACCCTGCACGGGCGCGCGGTGGCAAGCTTCGGCACGGCGTCTATGTTCAGCTTTCACGCTACAAAATGCTACAACACCATCGAGGGTGGCGCGGTTGCGACCAAAGACGCGGCGTATGCCGAGCTACTCAATGGCTACAAAAACTTCGGCTTCCATCCCGATGAGGAGATTCGCGAAATCGGCGGCAACGCCAAGATGAACGAGTTTCAGGCGGCGATGGGGCTATTAAACCTCAAGTATTTTGACCGCGAGATTGAAAAACGCGGCAAGGTCGCCACGCGCTACCGCGAGAACCTCTCCGGCATCGCGGGGCTGAGTTTCCGCCCGGTGCGCGACGGGGTTACGCAGAATTATGCCTACCTGCCCGTGTCGTTTGATCCGCAGGTATTCGGCGCGGATCGTGATCAGGTCAGCGACGCGCTCAAGCAATATGGCATCTTCGCGCGCAAGTATTTTAACCCGCTCACGAGCGAGGCCGCCTGCTACGCGGGGCGGTTTGACCCCGCTGAAACACCCGTCTCACGCGAGGCCAGCCAAATTGTGCTGACGCTGCCGATGTATGCGGATCTCGCGCTTACGGATGTGGACGACATCTGCGAAATCGTCGCCGGATGTAAGAAGTAAACTTATCTGGCAAATAGCAAAAACAAGCCCAACAAACCAAGTTCGCCAAGCTAACAAAACAACCAAAACAAACAAGAGCAGGTAAGCATTTCGCTTCCTGCCCTTTTATTTTTCGCTCTTTTCTTCTGAAATCAAAGCCTCAGTCGAACAACACGTTCGCGGTCTCACGCTGCGCGGTGCGCTGATATTCCACCGCCGGATACCCGAGCACCAGTGTGGTGATCGCCTTTTCTCCGCGGCGGATGCCGAGGCGCCGGCGGAGTTTGCCGGAAAAGCGCGTGATCATCGCGAAAAACCCGCTGTAAAACACACCGAGTCCCAGAGACTGCGCCATGAGTTCCATCGACGAGGCGGCAAGCGCGCCGTCCACCACATCCGCGCCTTTGATCACGATAACCGCTTTTGCGTTCTTAAAGAGGAAGTGGTCGTCGATCTCGATCGAGCGAAACCCACTGTAGAGGAGGTCTATTACCCGCTTAAGCCCGCGAAAGAGCTTGATCCCGACCGCCTCATAGTTCGCGATGTTCTGCATCAGCACGGTGTAGGAAACGCCCTGCTTGTTGGTGCCCGTTGGCGTATAGCGCCCCGCCTCAATGATCTGCCGGATCGTCTCCGGCGCGATCTCCCGCTGAGTAAACCGTCGCACGGAGCGGCGCGCCTTGAGCTGGCCCAGTAGCGCATCCGCATTGACATGCATGGCGGGGGTAATCAACTCCGGCGCTTCGTCAAAGCCGGAGAGAGACACCGCGCCTTGCGGGCAGATGGCTTGACAGTGTCCGCACTTGATGCAGCTTTGTGTGGTGACGACGGCGACATCTTCTTCCATGCGGATGGTCATGGTGGGGCAGTCGTCCCGGCACAGGCCGCAGCCGATGCAGAGCGATTGATTCACGGAGACGATGTGTTCACGTTTCATAATAAAACATCCTTTTTGGAAACCGGATTTTTTTAGCTTGTCAGAGGCATGCCGTTGACATAGACCGTAAAACCGTTGGTGACAATCCCGCTCACGCGCCCTGTAAACGCCGTTAAGTACGCGTTGCCGGTCAGCGTCCAGACGGCGCCGTCCTCCAGCGCTACCTTTGCCGCGCGCGCGGTGTTTGCAACGTTGACGGTGCCCGTATACGCGGTTTCCCCGCGCAGCGTGAGCGACACAGACGAAAGTTCGTCTGCGATGATATCTCCGCCAAGCGTCTGGTCTTTTGCGACAAGCGCGCAGTTTGCGCCGTTTTTTCCCGCCTCGCCCCAGCCGCGGGTGCCGTCGTTTCCGCATGCGCGCAGGAGCGCCTGCCCCTTGCCGAGCGAAAGCGCTACACCCTCAAGGTAGATGCTCGCGTCCGTATTGGTCGCGTAAAACAAATCTCCGCTCAGCGCGGTGAGCGCGCCGCGCGTCATAGAAAAGGCGCTCTGCGCGCCAAGAGCGCCAGCATCGCGATAGAGCACAACACAATAGGGCGTAATCTGCGCTCCGCTAGCCGCGGCCCGCCCCATGCGGCCGGAGATAGCACTGTCGCTGAGCGTAACGGTGCCGCCGTTGACGGCGATCGCCTCCGCGCTGTTGGCGCGCAGCGTCGCGTTGCTGACGATGACGCTGCCGGTTGCAGCGATGACGGGCGATGCTTCGCCCCCGGTTGCCACCATGCCGCCTTCGAGGAAGATTTCTCCCTCCGCACCCGCAACGATCGCGGGCGATAAAGTGCCTTGTGTGGACAGGCTCGAATCGCGCACGCTCACGCTGCCGCCGCGCGAAGCTGCGAGCGCGTAAGATGAGCCGCCCGTCGTGCGCACGGTGCTGCTCTGCAGCTGCAACCTGCCGCCGGAGGCAAAAGCGCCGCTAGCGCCAAGAGAAACCGCTGTAATCTCGCTGTTGACAAGCAGCAGCTGCGCGCCTGCGCGCACCAGCGCCGCCGCGTTTAATCCAAAGAAAAACGCGTTTTCGAGGCTGGAAGCATCGCCTGCTCGTTTATCCACGATTGCGCCGTCGATGCCCGCAATCGCGCTATTTTCCACGCGCAGCGCGTTCTCGTCCGCCTGCTCGGAATAGTATGTTTTCTGGCTCTCGCTGATATTCGCCGTGATGGTATACGCGCCCGCGCCGCTGATCTCCTCTGGCGTCGCGCTCGGCAAAGCATCTGCCTCCTGTGGCGCCTGGGTTGGCGTTGCTGTTGGCAACTGCGGCGCAACGGTTTCACTTGGTGTTGCCCGGGCAGTTGCGCTGGGCAAAGGTGACCCCACGGAGACAACGGGATCGACCGGAACGCACCCGGCGGTAAGCGCCAGCAAAAACAGCGCAAGCAGCGCAGATAGCATGCGCCGGAGCGGATGGATTCGTTGCTTCATGCGGTCCCCTCCTTATCAATTCTCACAAAGTATATCCTACGGGTTTGAACGAACTATAGAGAAAATGTGAACTCATTCGATCCTTTGCCGTTCCTACGCGAATATGCGCTCGCAATAACCAAAATTGAGAAAATGTGAACTCATTCGATCCTTTGCCGCTCCTGCGCGAAACAACAACTCTAAAAAATCCAATGTAATAATGCGATTTGCTCGATCCTTTGCCGCTCTTACGAGAAGTATGCGCTCGCAATAACAAAAATAGAGAAACTGTGAACGCATTCGTCTCTTTCGAAAACCGCTGAGAAATTACACACAAGCAGATAGAATTGCACAAGATTAATCTCAGCTGCCCGCGCAGGTTTTCGCCGCGCTTGTGCGCTTTTTCGAAACGTGGTATGCTCATATAAGAAAAAGAAAAGAAGAGAAGAAGAAAAAAAGAGAGGAATTACATGGATACCTTACGCAGCAAAAAAGGCTTCATCTGCGATATGGACGGTGTGATCTACCATGGCGAGCGGCTTCTGCCGGGCGTCAAGGAGTTTGTAGACTGGCTCTATCGCGAAGATAAGAAGTTTTTGTTCTTAACCAACGCCAGCGGCAAAACGCCCAAGGAACTACAAAGCAAGCTCGCCCGCATGGGGCTTGAAGTAGACGAGAGCCACTTCTACACCAGCGCGCTTGCGACGGCGAATTTCATCCGCTCGCAATCGCCCGGCAGCAGCGCGTATATCATCGGCGCGCCGGGGCTCTTCAACGCGCTCTACGAAGCGGGCATCATGACCAACGGGGTCGATCCGGACTATGTCGTCGTCGGCGAAACAAACAACTACAACTACGAGAGCATCTTAAAAGCGGTGCATCTCGTGCAGGGCGGCGCAAAGCTCATCGGCACCAACACGGACATGACGGGCCCTTCGGAAGCGGGCATCATCCCCGCCTGCCGCGCACTCATCGCGCCCATCGAACTGGCCACCGGAAAATCCGCCTACTTTGTCGGTAAACCAAACCCGCTGATGATGCGCACCGGCCTTCGCATGCTGGGCGTGCACTCC
>JAUYTF010000428.1 GCA_030695285.1 Eubacteriales bacterium
GCATCTCCAGATTCGTCATGCCCAGCAGCGGTGTGATGTCTTCAAACAACGTGGCGCTGCAATTCAAATAGCGGAGCTTGGGCAGAGCGGCGACGGGCGAAATATCCGTGATGAGATTTTGATATATCTCGAGGCACTCCAGCTCCTTGAGTTCCGCAAGCGGCGATATATCCACAATCTTATTCATCGACACGATCAGGACCCTGAGCTTTTTGAGCTGCGCAAGCACGGTAACATCGTTGATGCGGTTGCCATGCCCCAGATCCAGATAGACAAGATCCGTGCAGTATTTCAGCACCTGAATATCTTCGTTGTTGAAGTTTGTTTTCCCTTCGTCGGTGAGGTGCCCCATGTCGTTTGGAAACTTCGTGCGGTTGCCTTTTGAGAAAGCCGTGATGTCGGTACGAATCTCCCACGCGCCGATTTTGATCACCCAGACAAACTTGATGTCGGGAAACTGCGCTATGAGCTGCTCCATCTGCTCGTTTGTCAGCCCGCAATGAGAGAGATTCGCGTGTGCCAGGTTCGGCAGATACTGTAGCCTGCTTGCAATTTCCTCCGGCGACGAGAGCGGATAGCCGGTCAGATCCAGCTCCGTCGTCTGCGTCGTCAACTGTTTGGAAAACAGCTCAAATGAAAACGAAAATGTGATCTGCGGAAACGCGGCCATGAGCGCATCCATCTGCTCAAACGATGCCTGCTGGCCTTCCAGATTCACTTGCGTGAGCGCAGGCAGCAGCGCCAGCACCTCCGGCAACGCGCCAAGATCAACCGAGGCGTTGGAAAGATCCAGCGTTTGCGTCGAAGCGGGCACGCGCGCGCCGAATACATCCACATCGCAGGCAAAAACGATGTTTGGATAAGCGCGCTGAAGCGCTGCTATACCGTCCGCGCTCCAGCCCGTATCGCTGCAATCAACCTGCTCCAGCAGGGGTAGACCCAGCAGGAGCGGCTCTACCTGCTCCGGAGAAACCGTCTGCGCTCCGGTGAGATCCAGCGTCGTATCGGTGCTCTTGACCAGAACGCCGCCGATCGTCGCGTTCCAGACAAAAGCGATGCCGGGATAGCCCGCTGCGGCATCGGCAAATGCGGCGTCCACCGTGCAAGTGGTCGCATCCACGCGCGTCAACGCAGGAAAATGCCGCAGGCTGGCGAGATCCGCCGCGGAGCAATCCTGCGGCAACGTCAGTTCGCTGGACGAACTGTCGAACGATACCGACCCGAACGGGACATTCCAGAGAATCGTGCAATCCGGCAGCGCAGCTCGCAGCGCGTCCACCCGCGCGGCATCCACAGCAACGGCGCGCAGATCGAGCGTTCTGAGCTGGTCAAATCCCGCAAACGACTCGTTCTGTAGCTGGGAAAGGCTCGTGATGACGATGGTTTCCTTAGCCGGGTCGAGCTTGGCCGCCCCGCATCCTGCGATGGCAGTGAGCATCAGGCAACTCACCAGGAGAAAAGCTGCTATTCGCCATCCCCGTTTCGCTCGTTCGCTCCATGTTTCGTTATGGCTCGTCATCATGTCCACACCCTTCCTTTTTCTTTAGATTTCGTTTCATCATAGTGCTAGCCGTTCGATTACTGGCTCGTTGTCCGAAGCGCCCTCAGCGCAGCGGGTAATACGCCAGCCCGAACCGGACGATCTGCGCTATCCCGCCAAGGTTGACCACCGCAAGCGCGAGCGCGCCCACCGACAACACGCCCAGCTGCAGCGCGCGCATGCGATCCGGCATGCGGGTAAGCAGCATCACGATCAGCGAAACAAACGCCCACGAAAAATAGTGCGTATAGAGCACCAGCGCATGCTCGGAAGTACCCCATCCAAGCGCGCAGAGCAGTAAAAACGAGAAAGCGACCCATCCCGCGCAGATCTGCGCAAAGAAGCGCTTGCGGTTTACAACAAAGCCGGCAATCGCTGCCGCAAGACAGATCATCCCCGGTATGCTCCAAGCGCTAACGTGGGTTTGATGATAGACCGCCACACCGTTTGCATACTGCTCGATCTGCGCGGCAGGCGCAATCAGGCAGGAAGCGGCAAACTGAACATATTGCATCAGGCGGGCAACAAAAGGCAATTTCTCGCCAGTGAACTGCATCAGAAAACGAATGCTCGCGGCGGATGAGAGCACCATGGCGGTGCGGCCGAGCACGGCTCCGGCGAGCACAAACCCACCGAGCGCGAGCGCACCATCCTTTAACCGACTTCGCAAGCTCCCCTTTGCGGGAACGAGCAGGAGAAACACCCCGCTGGTGAGCATGGAACCGGTTGCCGCAATCCACGCAGTGTCGCGCCCGCGCACATCGCCTCTCACGATCATCCACAGCAGCAGAATCAGCCAGAAGACCGCGAAGATATACTGCTCCATATTCAAAAGATATAGCATGGTTGGATATAAAAGCGAAAAGCAGACCAGCGTGAGCGCCTTGGCTGGGCCGGAGACGCCGATCATCCGCACCACCAGCATCAGGCTCAGTGCCAGCAGCACCGACTGCACGATTTGCAGAAGCGTGCTGTATGCCTCCGGAATCAGCAGCAGGCGCGCAACCAGAGAAGCGCCGAGTGCGAACGGCGCGGCAAACGCGCCAAAGAGCGGCTGACGAATGTCGTTTTCCGATGCGCCGATGTTATAAAACACATTTTGTTCGTTTAAGGCGGATGAGTCGCTCGAATACACGATGTCGACCTTGTCCCAAACGTTATCGGATGCTGCGTTCGCGCTATAGAACACATCGGTGTTCGCATAAACAAGCGTAATCACCAGCGCAAACACGAGCAGCGCGGCGGGAAGATACCAGCGCTCTACGGCGTCTGTGAAGCAAAAAATATCCCGCATGCGCTCTAAAAACCAGCCGAGAAACCAATAGAGATAGACAAACAGCGCGAGCACGGAGGCAACCCCGTCAAATACGGTAAACGCCGCGCCAAAGCGGCCGATCAAATCTGTCAGCAGCGGGCTTGCGACCTCTGCTTTCAGGCTTTGCAGATGAGTATAGAAAATCCCGGCATAAGCGTTTGCCGCATAGGTAGCTAGGATGAGGCTCAGCGCCGCCCGCCAACGGACAAACGACGAAAACGCCCGCTCCAGAAAATGAAGCCGGAAGATGAGGATAAAAAGCGCCAAAACAGCAACCGGAATGCCGACGATGACCCAGATAAGGCTGCCTTTTACGGACAGCAGCCCCGCAAGCGCCGTGCCCGAGCATAAAAACAGCCACTTCAGCGCCGTCATACGCGTGCCCTTTTGCCTCCGCACTTCTTCCATCTTCGCCGTCCCTCCATCCACTTTTATCGATATCTGGCCAGCACGCTCCGGCGTGCATGAAACCTGTGCGTTTTATTTTCTGTCATTATAGCATGCACTCTTTTTCCGATCAAACGGACGTGATTGCCTGCTACGGTTTCTTCTTGCGAAAGGCAAACAGCTTGAGCAGCAGAAACGTCACCGGGATGCCGATCACTGCCGCGAGGATATAGGCCATGAGCTCCGTCTGCCCGAATACGCCATGCACGAGAAACACCACGATGTTTTGAATGAGGAAGTTGGGGATGTAGGAGACAAAGAAGCGCAGCATCTTGGAAAAGCCCAGCCGCTCGTGAAACGTAATCGCGCTGTTGAGCAGGTAGGAGATCGTCAGGCTCAGCAGATAGCCGCACCAGAACGCGACCTGCGCCGGCAACACCCGCGAGAACAGATAGGAAAACACCACGCCGTTGAGCGTATTGACGCCGCCGATGATCAGAAAGCGAAAAAACTCAAACGAGAAGAAATAGCGCTTTGCCTTTTCCCAGCGGCTCACGCGAAATTCCGCCCAGGGCGTGATCCGCCCTTCGCGCACCATGTAGCTTTCCTTGGCGATCTTGGCCATAGGCAGGTCCGAGAGCGAATCGGAATAAAACACATCCACCGCGCCGATGCCCAAATCTTCAAGTAGTCGCTTTACCTTCTCAGCGCCGTAGCAGTTTTCGCCTAAGAAGCGCCCCGTCGCTGGATCGACCCGGGAGGCAATCAGGTGCCTAACTCTGAGGATCGTGCAACAAGGCTGCAGCAGAAACGTCGGCGATGCGGAGATGATCAGATCGTCTTGTGTTTTGCGCGCAAGATACCAGTCGCCGATTTTTTGAGCGTGTGTTTGCCAGAAGGCGTCCACAGTGCCGTCAACATCCGTTACCCCCTGCAGGAAGCAGAAGAAGCGCTGCTTGAACGCAGTCTTTTGAATGAACCCGAACGCGAACAGCACAAGCCCCCAGAGCTGGCAGAAGAAATACCGCAAGAGCGCGGGCTGGCGCCGCAGGCAAAAGCGATAGAAATCTACGGTGCTGTCTCCTTGATAGATGCATTGGTCAAAATCGTAAGCGTGCATGAACCATCCTTCTTCCGGCGCTGACTGAGACAGTGCGTCATCATCGCAAGCGCGTATGCGTCTTCCATAACAAGAGAACATTTACAAAACCGAAACAGTGCGTCATCATCGCAAGCGCGCATGTGTCTTCCCTGATACAAAGACGTTTACAAAGACGTTTACAAAGACGTTTTGTGCAGAAATGCATGGGTAGTACCTTATTTTAACTGAAACCGCGCGCCTTCGTCAATGCGGCTGGTCATGGCTCGACTCTGGCAGAGCCGAACGACGAACGTAAAGAAAATTTGATGCAATTTCTATTGTACCGTCGAGGGAAGTATAATATACTTTTTAGCAGGATTATCCAAAGAAACAGGGGGGAATCTGATTGAATCACATCATCGAAGTAACCGGGCTAAAGAAAAGTTACGGCGCGGTCCACGCGGTCAAGGGGCTGGATTTCTACGTGGAGGCAGGAAAGATCTTCGCGTTTTTAGGCCCCAACGGTGCGGGAAAATCCACCACCATCGACATCATCTGCACCTTTCTCAAGGCGGACGCGGGCACGGTCGAGGTGGACGGGAGTCTGCTCGGCCGGGACGACAACGCCATTCGCCACAGCATCGGCGCAGTATTTCAGGATGGTCTTCTAGACCCGCTGCTCACCGTGCTAGAAAATCTT
>JAUYTF010000449.1 GCA_030695285.1 Eubacteriales bacterium
GTATTGTAAAGAAAATGCGGATTGATCTGGCTTTGCAGGAAGATCAGCTGGCTCTCCTTGAGGCTGCTTTCCATGCGAAGCTGGGTTTCCTTGAGCCGGCTTTCCTCCGCCATGCGCGTTTTGATCTGCTCGACGTGCTCCTGCAGGCTTTCCGTCATCTGATTGAACGCGGCTGCGAGTACGCCGATCTCGTCGCGCGATTCCACATAGATAAAGTCAACGTCAAAGTCGCCTTTGCCGACCTGCTCCACCTGACGCGCCAGCTTGGTCAGCGGCTTTGTGATGGTGCTCGAGAGCAGCATCAGCACGAACATGTTTCCCGTGATGGCAACGAGCAGTATCACCGTGCTAAAGGTCTGCATGTATCCAAGAGAAGCGCGCAGCGTATTATAGCTCTCCGCGTTGGTTTTAAATCTAGCGTTGTTGAGCTCGTTGATATAGGTATCCAGATAGCCGTAGGCTTTGCTTGCTTCCTCATAGAGAGAGCGGTATTGCTCCACGTCGCGTCCGCGCTTTGCGGCAACCGCAGAAGCGGCCAGCTTGAGATACGCCTCGGAGATGTTGCGGATGTTTTTTTCTGAGAGCTTGAGTTCGTTGTCAGTCGGCTGATCGTTGAGGTTTGCGATCTGCTCGCTGTAGGATTGCTCGCTGACATAATAGTCGTTGAGCGCGGCGGTGCTTTTGGTGTTCAGGTAGCGGAACATGTTCGCCTGCACCTCGTCTAGCGTGCCCATGAGCTGATTGAGGCTGATATTGCTTGCGTAAACCTTGTCGATGGTGCCGACGACGTTGTTGATGCTCACATGCATGTATATGTTGACAAACGCAACCATAAACATGGTAAACGCGAACACGAGAACGAGCTTGGTGCGCAGCGGCAGGTCGATAAACGTTCGGTGTACGCGGGAGAGCAGCTTCATTTTAAGCCCTCCACTTCCGCAATCGACGCGCGATAGTCTTTCAGGTTTGCGGCAGTGACCAGCTGCAGCACCACGGGCGTGAAATCGCTTGTACGCCCAAGATCGAGATACTCCATCAATGTCGTCACGCAGGAAGCACCCACGAGGTTGGCGTTGACGGCGACCGTCGCCTGAATCACGCGTTTTTCAATCGCGGTGAGGATCTCGTCCGAATCATAATAACCGAGAATCTGGATCTGCCCGACCTTATTGTGGTCTACAACAGCCTGATAGGCGCAGATGGTGTTTGTTGCGTTCAGGCAGATGAGCATATCCGGGCCGTAGGTTTTGCCAAGCTGCGGCGGTGTATTCGCATCCGCTGTGGCGAACGGGCTGGAGACGACCAACTCGCGGATGGCCTCTTCGGCGGAGAACACGTTGCTGTTGTCCACCGTGACGACATCGAGCGTAACGTTTCTGCCTTCGAGGGTCTCCTTGATACTCGAATACACGATGTTTTGCGTGTTCTCCGAAACATCGTTTCCAAAGAGCACGACGGCATGATATTCTTCCGGCGTTTGCGCCATTGCGGCGCGCACCTGCGCGCCATAGATCTGCCCCAGATCATAGCTGTTATAGCCCACGAAGCCCTGTCGTCCGGTGGCGGAAGCATCCGACATAACCGTGATGACCGGTATACCGCTCTCAATCGCGCGGGCGATGAGCAGCCGGATCTCTTCCGACCCGTCGGGCTGCAGGATGATGCCGTCTACTTGAGCGGCGATCGCGATTTCCATGAGCGCGGAAAGAGAAAACTGCTCCGTGAGCGTATGACCAACCCACTCGACCTCGGCGTTTGCCTTTGCGCCTTCTTCCTTTGCCGCGAGCCAAACGTTCTTCCAGAACGGATCAGCGTGAGATTCTGTTACCATGGCGATATGATAGGTGTAATACTGTGTGCCGCCGGTGTCCAGATTAAACGTGCGCGCAATCAGCGCTCGATAGACAAACACGCTTGCCAGCGTGACGATGGACATCACGATGACTGCGAATATGGAGAGGTTGGCTTTGGTTACGTTCGATCGTTTTCGCGGCATATGTGTTTGTCCTATGGTTATTATTTGAGATATTTAGTGTTTTCGCGGCATATGTGTTTGTCCTAAATAAAATAGATATAAACTTCGGTTGGCCTGTCAAGGCAGCAGGCTGACGCTTTGCGAACATGGCTCTGCTGCCAACAATATCATACGATCCAGCAGAAACCACCCCGCAGGTTAAAAAAATGATAACACAAATGCGGCCGGATTTCCACATTAGCTGCCGCGAGACGCGCAAAGGCAGACGAAGGGGCTGTCATTTCTGGACAGTCCCATGTATAAAAGCTTGGCTGATTCGGCAAACTGCCCAAGACAGCGACTCCATCGGGATCTCCTGGCCGGACTCAATATCGACGCAGTGCCAGCGCATGCCTTCGTCATGCTCGGCATAGAACATGTAACTGTACGACACACGCGCAATCAAGTGTTGTGCAAAAAAACGCCGGTTTGTATCAATCGTTTGAGAGAATCTGCAAACGGGCAGAATTTTACTCTGTTGTGGAAGCTCGATCTATGATATTCTCGTATAGATTATTGTGAAAATATGACTGCGTAATAAGCGGGTCGCGAGTAAAAGAGTTAGGCATGTGATATTGATCAGGCAAGGTGAAAATAAGAAAAGTAGTGCGTGAAATTAAGAATTTGAAATAAATATTGATCAAGTAAGGTGAAAAATGAGAAAAGCAGGGCGCGAAATCAAGAAAATCGAGGAGACTGCAGGCGTACTCTCCCGCTGTGACACCATCCGTCTCGGCATCAACGACGCAGATGCGCCGTATATCGTGCCGCTTTCGTTCGGCTTTGAGTTGCTGGGGGAGAAAATTGCCGTCTATTTCCACGGCGCGCAGGCGGGACGCAAGGCGGAGCTGCTCAAAACGCTTCCACGCGTCTGCGTGGAGGCGGATCTCTGCCACGGGTTTCCGGCAAATGAGCGCGGGGGATATACCTGCGATTATGAGAGCGTGATCGGCTACGGTTCGGTTGAGCTGCTGGAAGGCGAGGAAGCGCAAAAGGGCATCCGCCTGCTGCTGGAGCACTGCGGAATCCAAGCGGAGGCTTGCCCGGCGGAAGCGATGGCGGTCACGGCCGTGCATCGTGTGGTGCTCGATGAAATATCGGGCAAGCGCAGAAACCTCGGCGACTCGAACGCTTGATCTCTTGTCGCGATAAACCACCGACGGCATTTTAAAGATCGCGAATGTTGCATATTTGTGAAGATTGGCGGAATCTTCGCTTGCTGATGCAATTGCCAACCATTGCGGTCATGATTGGGAAAGGCGGAATAATCCCGTGCTGATGCAATTGCCAACCATTGCGGTCATAATCGTCTATCTGCTTGCGGCGCTGCTGCCCGCGCTGCTTTTGATGCGCTATATCTACCGCAAAGACAAGATCGAGAAGGAACCCAAGGGCATGCTCGTTGGCCTCGTGTTCCTCGGCGTTGCAGCGGCAATCGTCGCGGTTATTCTCGAGACGCTGGGGTCCACTGTTCTCTCGCGCTTTCTGGAGGAAGGAGACCCCGCGCACACCATCGTGATGGCGTTTCTCATCGTAGCCGTAGCTGAAGAAGGGGCAAAGTTCGTCTTTTTTACGGTGGCGCACCTGGCGGGACCCGAATTTTAACTATCGGTTTGACGGCATCGTCTACGCGGTGTTTGTGTCGCTTGGCTTTGCGGCGTTTGAAAACATCAGCTACGTCATGGGTTACGGTTTGACGACTGCGGTGCTGCGCGCGGTGCTCGCAGTCCCCGCGCATATGGGGTTTGCGGTGTTTATGGGGTACTTTTACGCGCGGGCGAAGCGCTGCGCGGTTGAGGGCAACGTCCGCGGCAGGCGGCGCAATCTCTGGGCGGGGTATCTTCTGGCGGTGCTGCTGCATGGCTTTTACAACGCCAGCGCGCTGATGGGCACGCTGCTATCAATGCTGCTGTTTGTCGCGTTCGTGATCGCGATGTATATCATCGTGATTCGCTTCGTGAAGAAGGAGTCGCGAAACGATGCGCCGGTGTAATGACGAAAACCCACAATGTTCCGCCGCTTTTTTGCGGCGGATTTTTCGTTTTGGCATGCAGACTGAAAGCAAAACAAGATTGCACGCCATGTAATCAGCACTCTCGCGAGATGAGTGCTAAATTTCACATTTTCATTACAAGTTGTCTGTTTTTTTGTAAAAATTGTTTTGTATGATACAGGTGTTCCGATGAGGAACCACCATTTTAGACAAACCCCGGCGCCGGGGATAGGCGCAACACAACACAATTTTTCCAAAGGAGGAAGATGGATATGTTCGAACTAGTACCTTACAGCAGAAAGCGCAACCTGACGTTCTACAACCCTTTTGAAGAGCTTGAAGAGATGCAGCGCCGCTTCTTTGGAGAGCGCGCGGTTCGCGACTTCAAGGCCGACATCCGCGACGAGGGCGAGAATTATCTGCTAGAGGCGGAGCTCCCCGGTTTCAGGAAGGAAGACATCGCGGTCAATCTCGAGGGAGACACGCTGACCATCCGCGCGGAGCGCAGCGACAGCACCGAAGAGAAGGACAGCAAGGGTAACTATATCAAACGCGAGCGCTGCTATGGCAGTTTCTCCCGCAGCTTTGATATGACCGGCATCCGCACCGAAGACATCGCAGCGGCCTATGAGGACGGCATCCTCAAACTCACGCTTCCCAAGAAGCAGGAGACGCTGCCCGCCTCCCGCAAGCTTGAGATCGCATAAGGACAAAGTTAAACAGGATATCCCCCCGAAACATGAGCGGGCCGCCGGAAATGGCGGCCCGCTTTTTTTTACTTGCGTGGTTTTTCAAACGCAATTCTCTTAATATCATTCAAATTGCGTGTAAACAGTGAAGAAAATAATATATTTAAGAATCATTCTTGACAATTCGATTAAAATTGAATAAAATCTAATTGTAATAAACGAAAGGAGATCATTCATATGACATTCTATGATTACACCGTGAAGGACAGAGCGGGAGAAGATGTTGCGCTCTCGACATATAAAGGGAAAGTGCTTCTCGTCGTCAACACCGCAACCGGCTGCGGTTTTACACCCCAGTATGAAGGGCTGCAAAAGCTGTATGACGCACACAAGGAAAAGGGGTTCGAGATTCTCGACTTCCCCTGCAATCAGTTTGCCAACCAGGCGCCAGGCACCATCGATGAGATTCAGAGCTTTTGCACGCTGAACTATGGCACCACGTTTCCGCGCTTTGCCAAGATCGACGTCAACGGAACATCTGCCAGCGATCTTTATAATTTTCTGAAAAAGGCGAAACGGAGCGCGCTGGGTTCCTCTATCAAATGGAATTTCACGAAGTTTTTGATCGATCGCGATGGCAAGGTGGTCAAGTGCTTTGCGCCGACCGATACGCCGGAGAGCATCGAAAAGGACATTCTCGCGCTGCTGTAAGCGTGCGGGAACTCAAAATTATGAAAGAAGGAGCGAGCGACATGAGTGAACATTCAAAATCCAGCACTACACGCTGTTCAGATGCGGACGGGCGATATGATGCGCTGCTGCTGCAAAACCAACTTTGTTTCCCGCTTTATGCAGTCTCTAAGGAAGTCGTGCGCCTTTACAAGCCGTTTCTGGATGAGATCGGCCTGACCTATACGCAGTATATTGCCATGATGGTGATTTGGGAAAAGCGTTCGCTTTCGGTGAAAGAACTTGGCGAACACCTCTACCTCGACAGCGGGACGCTCACGCCGCTTTTGAAGAAGATGGAAGCGCAGGGGCTTGTTTCACGCCAGCGCAACGCTGCGGATGAACGGAGCGTAATCGTCACCGTCACCGAAGCGGGCGATGCACTTCGCGCACGCGCCGCAATCATACCAGAGCGCATCGGTGCCTGCCTGCCGCTGACGAAGGGCGAGAGCGAGACGCTGTATCAGCTGCTTTATAAAGTCCTGCATGCAATCCAGTAACGATTTTTCAATACTGGAAAAACTACTTTATAAAGTCCTGCACACGATCCAGTAA